>JAJYJR010000110.1 GCA_021789355.1 Chloroflexota bacterium
CGACGACCTGGCGGCGTTCGTCGACGAGCAGGACCTGCTGCGGAGACTCGCGGCCGAGTCGACCCTTCCCATCCTCGAGCTCGACGTGTCCGACGACGACGTGACGGGCGCATGCGACCGGGTCGCTGACTGGATGGCGTCAACGGGCGGGCTCTGGGCCCCCGCCGGGTGGGAGCAGCCGAGCGACTGACGGCCGGGTCGCGCTCGGGTGCGGGGCGCAGAGCGGCCGTGGGGGGCGTCAGAGCGACCGTTCGAGGATCTCGATCAGCTCGTCGGGAGCCAGCAGGATCGGGTTCGCCTGCATGCTGCTGGCGCCGGCTGCGCGCGCGACTAGACGCGGGATGTCGGCGGGGGTGATGCCGTAGGCGGCCAGGCCCGGGACCCCCAGCGCGGCGACCAGGTCGGCCATCCACGCGACCGCGTCCGACGCGGTGGCGTCGGCGCGACCGGTCACGATCCGGGCGACCTCGTCGTACCGCGAGAGCGCCTCGGCCTCCGGCGCGCGCTGCCGGAGCGCCCTCACGTTGACGTCGACGACGGCCGGCAGCAGGCGGCCGCAGACCGCGCCGTGGGGCGCCTGGAAGGCACCCCCGATCGGGGCGGCGAACCCATGGGCGGCCCCGAGGCCCGCGTTCGACAGGGCAAGACCGCCGAACAGCGCGGCGAGCGACATGTCGTCACGGGCCGGTCGCACGTCGCCGGGCCCGCCCTCGTACGCGCGGAGCAGCGAGCGGGCGGCCCGGCCCATCCCCTCCCGGCAGATCGCGTCCGTGATCGGGGTCGCCCGCGACGAGGTGAACGGCTCGACCAGCTGGGTCAGCGCGTCGAGCCCCGAGCTGGCCGTGACCGCGGGCGGGAGCGAGTCCGTCAGCCCCGGATCGACCAGCGCCACGCGGGCCAGCATCAGCGGGCTGCGCAGGCTGACCTTCAGGTGATGCTCCGGCGACGCCAGGACGGCGTTGCGCGTCACCTCGCTGCCCGTGCCGGCGGTGGTGGGAATCGCGATCCACGGGAGGGCCGGGTGGCCGAGCGGACGTCCAGCTCCGATCACCTCGAGGTGATCGAACAGGTCGCCGCCCTCCCCCAGCATGGCCGCGATGGCCTTCGCCGTGTCGATTGCGCTCCCGCCGCCGTAGCCCACGACCAGGTCGCATCCGGCCTCCCGGGCGCGTTCGATCCCGTCGCGGACCCGGTCGACCGTCGGCTCGCCGGCGACCGCCAGTTCGCCGTGCGCCACGCCCGCGGAATCGAGCGCCCGGACCAGGCCGGCGGCCCGTGCGGGGGACGCGCCCGTGACCACGAGCGCCCGCCGGCCGAGGTCCGCGGCGATGCCGCCGACCCGGTCGAACATGCCGCGCCCCCAGAGGATCCGGGTCGCGGTCGTGAACTCGAACTGCACGGACGTGAGGGTAGCGCGACAGACGCCCGGCGCGAACCTGGTCTCTACCATGGGTGCGAGACACGGGGTCCGGTGCCCGGGCGCGCTCGGGCGGTGCCGGCGTTATGCTCCCGCGCACGTGGCACACGTCGAGGGCGCCGGAGTGGCGAGGTCTTCGGCAGCGGCGGATGGAGGAGCGTGCGCGATGCGAGCGATGGCGATGCGGTGGGCGAGGACTGGCCTGGGTGGTGCCCTGCTGCTGTCCGTGGCGCTGGCGGTGGCGCCGGCGGCACTCGCGGCCCCCCTGACGTCGAGTCCATACGCGTCCACGTCGATCGGCGCCGACCTCTCCTGGCCGAACTGCAGCCAGAGCGCGAGCTGGCCGGCCGGCGTCGAGTTCGGCATCGTGGGCGTGACCGGGGGGCGCGCGTTCACGAGCAACTCGTGCTTTGGCGCCGAGTGGTCGTGGGCAACGAGCCAGCCGAGCTCGGCCGGCTCCGGACCGGCCAGCATCTACATGAACCTGAACGCACCGGTGGGCTCGACCGCCTCGTACGCGAAGCAGGGCCCGCTCACCTGCGGCAAGCACGACGCGCTCTGCACCGCCTACGACTACGGCTGGGTAGCCGCGAAGTGGGCGTACTCGCAGGCTGGGTCAGCGGTATCGTCGGCCGCGGCCTGGTGGCTCGACGTCGAGACCGGCAACAGCTGGTCGAGATCGACGGCGGCCAACGACCAGGTGATCCAGGGCGCGATCGACTACCTCGGTGCAGGCGGCGAGGGGGGCTCGGGCCTCGGTCTCACCGTGGGCGTCTACAGCACCAACGCCATGTGGAACAAGATCGCCGGCAGCACGTGGAAGCCAACCAACGGCACCTACCCCGTGCCCACCTGGTACGCCACGGCCGTGAGTTCGAGCACGTCGGCGGAGAGCTACTGCACCTCGAGCTACGCGTTCACCGGCGGTCCCGTCTGGCTTGTCCAGTACCTCCCGGGCACGGGCTTCGACGCCGACTACGCCTGCTGAACGGGTCGGTCCCAGGGCGGGTCTTCACGGCCCACGCAGACCGGCCACGTGACGCGAGCAGGAGGGACCCACCACGGCCGATACTCGACCCGCGAGGCCCGCCGCGAGCGACGCCCGGCGCGAGAGCCCTGTTCCCGCACCGGGCCCGGAGCCCACGGCCGTGCCCCTGGAGGTGCTGCTGGAAGCGCCGGCGGCGAGCACGAGGTCAACCAGGGCGAGTGCGGAGGCGACCCTGCCCTCCGGCCGATTCCGCGGCGGGACACCTCCGGCCGACCTCGCCCGGCGCTACGGCGGACCGCTGTCGGTTCCTCTTCGGCCCGGGCGTCCCACCGTCATCGCCAACTTCGTGGAGAGCCTGGACGGGATCGTGGCGCTGGGGACGGGCCCTCGCGGGGGAGGTTCCGAGATCAGCGGCGCTTCCGAACCCGACCGCTTCGTGATGGCGCTGCTTCGCACGCTCGCGGACGTCGTGGTCGTCGGCGCCGGAACGTTCCGCGCCGCGCCCGGACACGAGTGGACTCCTCGCGGCGTCGCGCCACGGTGGGCGGCTGACTGCGCCGCCTGGCGCGCAGAGCTGCTCCTGCCACCGCAGCCGGCGATCATGGTGATCTCGGCGAGCGGAGACGTGCCGCCGGACCATCCCGGCCTCTCGCGCGACGACGTCCGCGCGACCATCGCGACGACAGCTGATGGCGCACGGCGCCTGGCCGACCGGGGGGTGCCTGGACGGGCCCGCGTCGAGGTCGTCTCGGATGGACCGACGATCGAACCGCGCGCCCTGCTGGGGCTCCTCTCGAGGCTCGACACGCGCCTGGCGCTCTGCGAGGGCGGGCCCCACCTCCTGTCGGACCTGCTCGCCTCCGACGTGGTCGACGAGCTGTTCGTGACGATCGCTCCGCAGCTGCTCGGACGGGGGGCCGGCACGGCGGTGCGTCTCGGGCTGGCCGAGGGCCGCGCCTGGGATCCACGGGAGGCGCCGTGGGGGACCCTGCGCTCGGTCCGGCGAGCGGGCTCGCACCTGTTCCTGCGGTACGAGTTCGGGGGGTCGCGAGGCCGGTTGCGGGCCTGAAGCCGGCGGCCGCGCGTGGGGGCTTGGAGTCCGGTCCCATGGCGTGCAGCCGTGGGCCAGTGTCGGTCGCCGCCCGGCTCAGGTTGGCTATCGCGGCGTTCCGCAGGCCCCATCCTGAAGAGGGGCTGGACGCGGGCGGATGCACTGTTATGATACGAGTAACGTCCGCGAGGCGGACTCAAGATAAGCCCCGTTCGGCAACACGACACTCCTCTCTCGGTTCTCGCGAGACGGTCGCGGGGGCCGGACGAGAAGGAGTGTTTTCGTTGTACCAGGACAAGATTCTCACGTGCGCCGACTGTGGGCAACAGTTCGCGTTCTCGACGAGCGAGCAGCAGTTCTACGCTGATCGCCAGTTCAGCGAGCCGCGGCGCTGCCCGTCGTGCCGCGCCAGCCGCAAGGCCAGCCGCGGCGGCGGGTCCTACAGTGGCGGTGGTGGTGGTGGCTCCTACAGCGCCGGCGGTTACACCGGCGGGTCGATCGGCTCGTACGGTGGCGGGTCGGGCTACTCGAACGGTGGGTCCCGCGCTCCGCGCGAGATGTTCACCGCGACGTGCTCGAGCTGCGGCCGCGAGGCGAAGGTTCCCTTCCGTCCCACGTCCGGCAAGCCCGTCTACTGCAACGACTGCTTCGCGAGCCGGCGAGGCTAGTCGAAGCGGCAGGGCGGACGGTCGAATCTGACGGTCCGCCCGCAGCCCGCGCCTCATCCGCGCGTGGCAAGAGGCCCGGCGAGCGATCGCCGGGCCTTTCGTTCTCCTGATCGTGCCACGCAAGATGGCACGCGGACGTGCGAGGATGGCGACATGCAGACCGCCGTCAGCCTCACCGCCGATCGCCTCGTCGTCGAGCACCTCGAGCTGGGCGACCCGGACCTGGTCAGGTTCGTCTCGGAGCGGCCCGATGAGGATCGCCCGGAGCTCATCGAGCGCGCGCTGCGCATCGGCCTGCTCGCCGTGCGCGACGCCGGGCTGACCGTGAACGTCGACGTGATCGAGAAGGAGTTCGGGCGGCTCGTGGCGCAGGTCGACGAGCGCAACGAGCGGGCCGGCCAGGCCCTGGCTCAGGCGCTCCGCGACACGTTTTCGGAGGACGGCGGGAAGCTGCCCCGGACGCTCGAGCGCTTCCTGGGCGACCAGGGCGCGCTCCGGAAGCTCGTGGCGGACCTGTTCGACGAGAGCCGCCGGGACTCCGCGATCGGACGCCTGAACGACCTGCTCGGCCGGTACTTCGACGGGGATGGCAGTCGGCTCGCGCAGCTGCTCGACCCCACCCGCATGGGGTCGCCGCTCTACCAGTTCCGCAGCGAGATCTCGAAGGGGTTCGAGGACCTGGCGGGGCGCATCCAGGCGCTCGAGAAGGTCACGGACGCCCGCGCATCGGAGCGCGCGAAATCCGCGGCCAAGGGCATCGACTTCGAGGACGTGCTCGAGCGGCTGCTGGGGGAGATCTCGGGCGGGTTGGGGGACGCCGTGGAGCGGACGGGGACACTGCCGGGCGAGACGATCAAGGCCAAGAAGGGCGACTTCGTGCTCACGGTGGACCCCAGCCGCACGCGCGGCGCGGACCTGCGAGTGGTGATCGAGTCGAAGGACCGGGCGATGAGCACGCGGCAGGTCATCGAGGAGCTCGCGGCGGCCCGGCAGAACCGCTCGGCGCAGGCGGCCGTGATCGTCTTCACCCCCCTGCACGCGCCCGCGAACGTGGATCCGCTCGCGATCGTGGGGCGCGACGTCTGGTGCGTGCTCGACCCCGCGGCCCCGGACCGGCTCCCCCTGGAATGCGCGGTGCGGCTCGCCCGGATCTTCGCGCTCGACGCTCTGCGCGACCGACCGGTGGAGGTCGACGTGGCGGCGGTGGATCACGCGCTCGACGGGATCCGGACGCAGCTCTCGGCGATCCAGGGCATGAAGTCGAGCCTCACGTCGATCACCAGCGCAACCGGGAAGGTCTCGGCGGACCTGGACGTCCTGCGCATGGGGATCCTGCGCAGCGTGACGCAGATCGAGGAGGAACTGAAGGCGGCCACGGGCGATCGCGGCCAGCGCGCCACTGCGTAGCCGGCGTCAGAGCGCGCGCAGCGTCCCGATGAGTCGCTCCCAGGCGCGCGCGTTCGGGAGCGCGCCCGCGGCGTCGGGCTCGAACGGAAGGATCGGGAGGACCCGGTCCGCGTGGCCTTCGACGCGCGCGGCGAGGGCGTCCGGCAGGGTGTCCGCCGGACCTGCCACCGCGACCAGCGCCAGGAGCTCGTCGTCGATCAGCCCCGCCATCTCGTTCCAGCGCCCTGCGACGGCCAGCCGTCCGAGCCGCTCGCCGACGTGCCCGCGGTCGTGCAGCTCCAGGACCGCGCGGTAGCTCGGGGTCGACGCGTAGAACGCGATCCGCGCGCGCACTTGCTCGAGGATCCCGGCGTCGTCAGTGGGCGCGAGGAAGACCGGGACGATCCGCTCGACCCGCGGTCGCGGCCGCAGCCCGGCGCCATCGGCCTGCCCGCTGGCGACCGGCTGGACTGCGCCGCCGTCCGCCTCCCGTCCGGCGCCTCCCACGCCCTCGTCGAGGGCCGGTTCGAGCACCTCGGCGAGGTAGCGCGCCGTGTGGAAGGGGTGCACCTGGAACCCGTCCGCGGCGCGGCCGGCGAGATGCGCCAGGCCGGGCCCCACGCCCGCGATCGAGAGCGGGATGCGGGGCCGCCCCGTGGGTGGCTGGAACTGGAGGGGCCGAGGGCTGAAGAACGACGGCATCAGCGAGAGGTCCAGGTGCTCCGAGCGGACACGGAACGGCACGCCGTCCTGCCAGGTGGCCCACGCGGCGCGGATCGCCACGATCCACTCGGCGAGGCGCGGCGCGGGCGCCGTCCAGGTCATGCCGAACCGCCGCTCGACGTGGGCACGGACCTGCGTCCCGAGCCCCAGCTGGAAGCGCCCCCCGGACAGCGCCGCGAGGTCGAAGGCGGCCTGCGCGAGCACGACCGGGCTGCGGGCGAACGCGACGGCAACCCCCGTCCCCACCTCGATCCGCCGGGTGGCGGCCAGGGCCAGCGCCGCCAGCACGAATGGCTCGTGCTCGGTCTCGGCGAGCCAGATCGCGTCCAGGCCGAGCGACTCCGCGGCCATCGCGATCCGGCCGGCGTCGGCCGGCGCGGGGCCGCCGGCGGGGAGGTCGACCTTCACGCGACGCCCCCGGCGCCGGTCACCCGGCGTCCACGATCTCGAGGCGGATGCGCTTGTTGATGCGCCCCTTCGACTCGTAGCCGGTGACGCGGATCCGCCCGATCTCGCGGGTGTTGGCCACGTGGGTCCCGCCGTCGGCCTGCAGGTCGAGGCCCACGATCTCGACCGTACGCACCTCCGTGATCCCGGGAGGCAGCAGGTTGATCTTCGTGCGGATGAGGTCGGGGATCGCGAACGCCTCCTCACGGGGAAGGACTCGCACCCGGATGTCACGCGCCGCCGCCAGCTCGGCGTTCACCTTCGCCTCGATCTCGCCGACCAGCTCGCCGGACATGCGCTCGAACTCGAAGTCCATGCGGCCCGCGCCGGGCTCCATGTTCCCGCCAGTCACCTGCGCACCGTAGTCGCGCCAGACGACCCCGCACAGCGTGTGAAGGGCGGTGTGCGTGCGCATCAGGAGGTGGCGGCGCTCCCAGTCGATGTCCACACGAACCCTCGCGCCGGGCTCCGGGGCGTCCCCGGGCTCGACGCCGGCGAGCAGGTGCACGATGTCGTCGCCGGCCTTCCGTGCGCTCGCCACCTGCCAGCGCTGCCCGCCCCACACCTGGTCCAGCGCGAGCAGCGTCCCGGAGTCGGCCGGCTGACCGCCGCCGCCCGGGTAGAAGACGGTTCGGTCGAGCCTGACCAGCAGCCCCTCCGGGTTCCGCTCGACCGCGTGGATGGTCGCCTCGCAGGACCGCGCGTATGCGTCTCGGTAGCAGATCGCGTCAGTCATCTCGCCCTCCGGGCCGCGACCCGGGCCGACCCAGACTCACTGGACGGTGAAAGTCCCCTTCATGCCGGCCTGGTAGTGGCCGGGGACCATGCAGCCGAAGCCGAGCGGAGCGCTCGTGTCACTGAACGTGTAGTCGAACTCTCTCGTGCCGGACGTGAAGTCGCCCGTGCCCGTGAGGTTCGCGATGTTGCCGGCATCCAGATCGCTGACCTTGCCCACGTAGAAGTTGTGCACGAACCCGGCGGTGTTCGTGATCTTGAAGTGGTAGGTCTGCCCCTTGTGGACCGCGATGCTGGTGACCGCCTGCCCGCCGGGGTTGGTGATCTGGAGCGACGAGGTCTCGATGAGATCGATCTCGTTGGCGGCCCCGCCGCCGGCTGCCGCGCCCGACGCCGACGGCGCACTCGACGTGGACGGCGCGCCGCCCGCGGTTCCGCTGGTCGACGCCGACGCGGCGGGGGCGCCTGCGGCCGGCGCAGAGCCGGAGGCGGAAGCCGCACTCGATGCGCCAGGAGCGCCCGACGCCGCCGCGGCCACCGCCTGCTGCGTGGGCGCTGGTGGGACGTACGTCCATCCGGGGCCGGCCGACGCCGCGCACGCCGCGAGCGCGAGGGAGGCGACCAGGGGCACGACCACCAGGCCGAAGAGGGGCCGAGCACGGGTCTCCATGGGCTGCATTCTCTCCGAAAACGCTGCCCGACGCACCGCGGGCGGTTCGGCGGAGGGCTGGCCGCACCTCAGGGTTTCGGCGCCAACGGCCGGGGTGCGGCTCCGAGCCCCAGGCGCCACGCCACCGTCGCGGCCTCGACGCGCCCCGAGACCCCGAGCTTCGCGAGGATGTTGCCGACGTGGACCGCAACCGTACGCTCGCTGATGAAGAGCCGCTCCGCGATGTCCCGGTTCGACCGGCCCTCGGCGAGGACGCCGAGGACCTCCTTCTCGCGCGGGCTCAAGTTGAACGGATCGGCGGGAACCGTCTCGGCCGGACCGCTGAGTCCGGCCAGCCGCATCGCGAGCCCCGGGCGGCCGTGACCGCCCGCGCCCGCGGTCCCGTCGCCCATCCCATCCGAGCGGGCGACCTGCGGCGTCATCCCATCCGGCGGGGCGGTATCCGGCCTTCGCGTGGCATCCTGCAGTGCGCCGCCCCCCGATGTCGCCGCAGCCCCCGCGTCCGGCAGCGAAATCCGGGCGCGCGCCGCCAGCCGGGCGAGCTCCCGGCGGATGGGACGGGCACCGAGTTCCCCGGAGATCCGCCACGCCTCGAGCAGCGCTCGCCGTGCCCGCGCCCTGTCCGCTCGAGCACCCGGTGTGTCGGGCCGCGACCGCAGCGCCGCCTCCGCCTCGCGCCACCGCGCGTGGGCCACCCGGTACGGGCTCGGCACGGCCGCCCAGCGCTCGGCCACATCGGCCCAGGCGGCGGGGTCCGGGGGGCCGGCGATCCTCGTCCGGTGGGCGCGCGCCGTCGCCAGGTGCAGCTCGGCCTCCCGCCTCGCGCCGAGCGCCGGGGAGGTTCCGCCCGCCTCGACCCGTCGCTGAGCTTCCGCCAGCACCGCGTCGGCCCACGCCAGCGCCTCATGCACCGCGGCCGGGTCGTGCCGCTCGCCCGCGTCCTCGGCCACGGCGGCCGCGACTTCGGCCGCCGTCGACGCCGCGGACGCCGTCTGGGCCCAGTCGTCGCTCCGCAACACCAGCGACCAGCCTCGCTCCGCCGCCCGCCGCGCGTCCTGCACGTCCTCGCGCCACAGCGCGAAGCTCACCGTGGCGCGCTGGACGTCCGCGATGCCCTGCGGATCCGCGACCGACTCCTGCTGCAGGAGCAGCTGACCCAGGAGCCGTCCGGCCTCTTGGTCCGAGGCGGACTCGACGCGCACCGAGGTGAGCCAGAGCAGAGGGTTGAAGCGGGCGACGCCGGACGGACTCCATTCCAGCGCCTGCTGGCACATGGCCTCGGATTCGGCCCACCGCCCCAGCACGAAGAGCGTATCGCCACCGTTGCCGCGGAGGAACGCGCCGTAGACCGCCTCCTGGCCCCAGCGGCGGGCCTCGGCGATCCCCTCGTCCACGACCGCGAGCGCCTCGGACCGGCGAGAACCGAGCTCCAGGAGCGTGGTCTGGTTGGCGTACGAGCGCATCAGGTCGTCCAGCCTGCCCGCTCGCCTGGCCAGGGCCGACGCCTCCCGAAGCAGCGCCAGCCCGCCCTCAAGATCGCCGAGGTACGCGTCATCCACGCCGAGCGTGCAGGTCGCGTGGCCCAGCTCGGCGAGCGCGGGTTCGCCCGCCGCCCGTGCCGACTCGATCGCCTCCCGTGCCCACCGGGCGCTCTCCTCGAAGCGGCCTTCGAGCATCAGCGCCTGCGCGAGTGCGCCGAGGACCCGGGACCGCTCGACGGACGAGTCGGGCGGCACGAGCTGGGCGCCGGTTCGGAACGCCGACAGCGCCTCCTCGATCTCACCCGCCGCCCAGCGGTAGCGGCCGAGCCGCTCGTGCAGCGACGCCAGCTCGACCGCCCGGTTGCCCCGGGCCTCCCGCCCGCGGACCGCGACGTCCACCAGCTCCGAGGTCGCCGACCGCGCGTCGATCGCCCGTGCGGCAAGCGCCGACGCGCGCCGGAACGAGCCGTCGACGAAGGCGGAGTCGGCCGCCCGGGCGAGCAGCGTCGGCCGATCGAAGTCCGCCGCCGTACGGCCCCGTGCCCCACCGCCGGCCGTGTTCCGGCCGCCGCGTCGATGGAGCGCGTCCAGCTCGAGGGCCCGCAGGTAGTGCTCCAGCGCGGTGCCGCCCGGGTCCAACGCCTCGGCCTCGACCCCTGCCGCCACGTGGCCATCCCGTGCCCGATCGAGCCGCAGCGCGCGCTCCCAGTGCCAGGCCTGCTCGGCGGGTGGTCCCGGAAGCCAGCCGGCGATCGCGGCGTGGATCGCCTGGCGCCCGATCGGGTCGAGCAGCGATTCGACAGTCTCCGCGTACCGCTCCTGCGCGATGCGAACCCGCCCGGCGGTCCGCGTCACGAGGCCGCTCTCGACCGCCTCGGCGAGGGCGCGGTCGCCGAGGACGCCGTCGGGGACACGCATGCCCGCCACCGCCTGCGGCTCGACCGGACGTCGCATCGCGGCCAGCACGCGGACCCACCGCGCGGCCCCGGTCCCGAGCAGCGCGAGGCGCGACTCGACGAGCTCGTCGAACGTATCCGAGAGCCGCGCTCCCGGGACGAGCCGGCGTGCGGCCAGCAGCTGGTCCGCGACGAGTGGGTTGCCGCCGGAGCGCTCGACGATCGCGGCGAACAGGCCCGCGGGCGGCCGCTCACCCGTCTCGGCCTCGATGAACCGGAGCAGGTCCTCCGGACGGAACGGCTCGAGCTCGATCCGTTCGACCGAGGGATGCTCCGCGAGCGCGGTCGCGATCCGGCGGAACGGGTGCCGCCTGTCGAGCTCATCGTGGTGGTACGAGACCACCAGGCAGATCGGGAGCGCCACGTCGAGCCCGAGCATGAACTCGACGAACGCCCTGGTTCCCGGGTCGGCCCAGTGCAGGTCGTCGAGCGCGAGCAGGGCGGCACCGCCCGATGCCAGGCGGCCGAGCACCCCGAGCACCGCCTCGACAAACCGCCCCCGGCGCTGGTCCGGCGCCGACTGCATGGGCGCCTCGACCGGGCAGGCGAGCCAAATCCTCTCGGCCAGGTCGGGGAGGAGCAGCGCGACCTCGCCCGCGGCGGGGCCGAGCACCTCTGGCAGGCGCGAGTCGGGGAGGGCGGAGATGGGCCCCTGGAGCGCCGCGGAGAGCGCGGCGTAGGGGTGCCCGGAACGCGGCTCGACCGCCGCTCCCCTCGCCACGACGACCCCTGGCTCGCCGACGAGGCGCTGCTCGAGCTCCGACAGGAGCGTGCTGATGCCCGTGCCGGTGGCGCCGGTCACCACGACGCGCGCGAGCCGGCCGGCTGCCGCGCGCTCGAGGGCGGCGCCCAGCCGCCCGAGCTCACGCTCCCTCCCGACGACGTGCATTGCGACAGCATACGGGGCGCCGGCCGGGCGCTACTCTGGCGACGTGGGTTCCCTTGCACGGCTCGGGCCCTTCGGGGCGTTCCAAGAGCTGAGGCGCGAGTTCGACCGCGCGGTCCTGGTGCTGGCGGTGGGCGACCTGGTCGCGAGCTTCGGGTTCAGCCTGGTCTTCCCGTTCCTCACGATCTACCTGACGACCGTGCTTGGCGCCAGCGCGACCGAGTCGGGCCTGGTCCTCGGCCTGTACGCGGTGGCCTCGATCGCGTCGAACGCGGCCGGCGGATGGCTGGCCGACCGGTTCGGTCGCCGGGCGGTCATGATCGCGTCGATCACGCTCACCTCGGTCACGGTCATCGCGATGGGCCAGGTGCATGACCTCGCGGGCATCGCGCTGCTCACGCTCGTGCTCGGGATCGTCGACCCGGCCTTCGTGCCCGCGGCGCGCGCCGCCGTCGCCGATGTCGTTCCCGAGGCAAGACGGCAGCGGGCGTACGGGCTGCTGGGGGTCGCGGCAGCGGTCGGCTGGATCGCCGGGCCGTCGATCGGCGCGGGGCTCTCGACGCTGGGGTACCCGGTGCTGTTCACGGTGGCCGGCGCGATCCTGCTCGGCTACACGGCGATCCTGGTCGCCGGCCTGCCGGAGACGCGCCCGA
>JAJYJR010000111.1 GCA_021789355.1 Chloroflexota bacterium
CCGCTGACCAACGCGACAGACGTACTGGGGACGCAGTAGGAACGTTGTACTACCGACCTTGCAGTCTGGCTTGCGATCCACGACGAAGTGGTGCGGGGGGCACCACGAGGGTGGCGCTCTAGCGGCATCGTGGCCGGGCGGTCCGAATCCAGGTCGTTCTGGTCTAGCCGCCCGGATCCGTGACCATCTCTGGTCGGGTTGGCGGTGCTGTCGTTGCATCATTCTGATATCATGACGCTATTCGACAGGCGGACGTCGAGGCTCTGAGCCTCACTGCTGGGATTGGAGACACGTCTGAGATGAACCGCCAGATGTCTGTGGACGAGGGGGTTTCGTCGCTAGAGGGTCGAGCCGGTCACCCGATCGTGCGGTGGGCGCAGCTGCGCGCGGTGGGCGCCGCACTCAGCGTCCTGGCACTGACGTCCGCCTGCTCGCCTGCGGCGTCGCCCGTCAGAACGGCTGCAGGGTCGCCAGCGATAGCGCCGTCCCCGACGGCGGTGGCGTCGGCCGCCGCGAAGGCGTGCGCCTGGTCCATTGCTGCTGCGGCGACCGCTTACTCGCCGAACGACTCCGGTCTCGTTGACACTGCCGCCGCGTACTGGCTCGATTTGTTTCAAGTCGCACCGGGCCTGCGGATCGTCGTGTCCGGCACCTTCCCCGACGCCCGCTACGCCTCGCTGCAGGTCTACAACGGGATCGGCAGCCCGTTTGTCGTCAACGGCGTCGACTCTGCGCTGCCGGACTACCAGATCGCCCCGGATCCGGGCAGCGTCAATCCGTGGCAACAGCAGGCTGCGCCCTGCGGCCACCGCAGCGGCCATGGGCCCCTACTACCCGCGGGTATCGATCTGTGCGCTGAGCTCGCTCACGGCTGGCGGCGTGGCGGGCTGCACACCGTGACCACCATCGCTCCTTCCTCTCAAGCCTCTGGACGTCATCAGGAGGGCCACGTGATCCAGGAACGCAACGCTCGGGCGCTTCCCGGGTACCCCATGCTGTTCGCCTTGCTCGCGGTCACCGCGGCGGGAGTTCTCGCCCTCATCTTCAGCGTCGTGGATGTCGAGCGCGTCGGACGGAGCGGCACGCTCGGGGTGGTAGTGGTCGCCGTGCTGCTCGCCCTGGGGTATCGAGGCCTGACGCCGGTGAACCCGAACGAGGCACGGGCGCTGGTGCTGTTCGGACGGTACGCCGGCAGTCTCAAGGAACAGGGCTTCTGGTGGGTCAACCCGTTCACCCGCCGCTCGCGCGTGTCGATCAAGGTGCGCAACTTCGAGAGCCAGAAGCTCAAGGTCAACGACCACGACGGCAACCCCATCGAGATCGCGGCGGTCGTCGTGTGGCGCGTGCACGACACCGCGGAGGCCCTCTTCGAGGTGGACGACTACGAGCAGTTCCTCAAGGTCCAGACGGAGGCGGCGATCCGGACGCTCGCCACCTCCTACCCGTACGAGCCCCATGCGGAGCGCGAGCTGTCGCTGCGTGGCAATCCGCACGAGGTCGGGGAGCAGCTCCAGGCCGAGGTCCAGGGCCGCCTGCAGAAGGCCGGCCTCGAAGTCATGGATACGCGCATCAGCCACCTCGCCTACGCCCCCGAGATCGCGAACGCGATGCTCCGCCGCCAGCAGGCCGGCGCGGTGATCGACGCCCGCACCCGCATCGTCGAGGGCGCCGTGAGCATGGTCCAGATGGCGCTCGATCAGCTCTCGACGAAGCACATCGTCGAGCTCGACGAGGAACGGAAGGCGACGATGGTCAGCAACCTCCTGGTCGTGCTCTGCAGCGAGCACGAGACCCAGCCGGTCGTGAACACCGGAACCCTGTACCAGTAGTCGGCCGAGGACATGGCCGGAGAGCGCAAGCCCTTCCTGCTGCGGCTGGAGCCCGCCACCATGGCGGCCCTGCGCGCCTGGGCAGGGGACGACCTGCGGAGCCTCAACGGGCAGATCGAGTTCCTGCTGCGTCGAGCCCTGCGCGACGCGGGACGGCTGCCGGCCCCCAGGGAACGCCGGGAGGCGCCAAGGACTGCGCCCGATGAGGGCGACCCGGCACCCAACACCGCGAGGGACGGCAGCGACGCGGCAGCCGTACCAGCCATGCAGAAGGCGGAGTGATCGTCGATGACCGGAACCAATCAACGGCAGCTCGAGATCGACGGGATCTCGAAGCGGTACGGGGAAACCGTCGCCGTGGAGGACCTCACGTTCGAGATCCATGCCGGCGAACTGTTCGGCTTCGTGGGGCGCAACGGCGCCGGCAAGACCACCACGATGCGCGTCGTGCTGGGCGTGCTCGCCCCCGATGCCGGGGTGGTGCGCTGGCTGGGCGTGCCCCTGAGCTTCGCGACGCGTCGGCGCATCGGCTACATGCCGGAGGAGCGCGGCCTGTACCCCAAGATGCGCTTGGCGGAGCAGCTGGCCTACCTCGGCGAGCTGCACGGCATGGCGGACGCGGCAGCCCGGGAGGCCGCCCTCGGCTGGCTCGACCGCTTCGGCCTCGCAGATCGGCATGACGCCGAGCTCCAGGCGCTAAGCCTGGGCAACCAGCAGCGCGTCCAGCTGGCCGCGGCGCTCGTCTTCGGGCCGGACGTCCTCGTGCTCGACGAGCCGTTCGCCGGGCTCGACCCGGTCGCCGTCGACGTGATGGCGGAAGTGCTCCGCGAACGCGCCGATGCCGGGGTCCCCGTCATCTTCTCGAGCCACGAGCTCGAGCTCGTCGAGCGGCTGTGCGACCGCGTCGGCATCATCGACCACGGCCGGATGGTGGCCTGCGGCGCGGTGGACGAGCTGCGGGCCGGGGGTCTCGAGCGCCGCTGGCTCGACGTGCCCGCGGCGCCCGATGCATGGGAGCCCGGGGTGCCGGGCGTGCGGCTCGTGCAGGCCGACGGCGCGCGACGCCTGTTCGAGCTCGATCCGGGTGTCGACGACCAGGCGCTGCTCCGGGCGGCCCTGGCCACGGGACCGGTGCGCGAGTTCGAGCGCGTCGAGCCCACCCTCGGCGAGCTCTTCCGGACGGTCATCGGGGAGGCGGCGGCATGAACGCGCCGTCTTCTGGTCCGGGCGGATCGCGCCACCTGCCGACCACCGTCCTCGTCGCCCGCCGCGAGGTCCGCATGCGTCTGCGCTCGCGCGTCTTCGTTGGCGGCACAATCGTGATGGTGGCCCTCGTGGTGGTCGGCATCGTGGCCGCGTCGCTGCTCGCCGGCAAGACCAACCCGGTGCGGGTGGGCTTCAGCGGCGGATCGCAGGCGCTCGAGCGGACGTTCACCGCGTCGGCTGCGGCCCTGGGTGCGAAGGTGACGGCCAGCGACATCGCCGATCTCACCGCCGGAAAGGCGCAGGTAACGGCGGGCACGCTCGACGTGCTCGTGATCGGGTCATCGACCGCGCCGATGGCCGTGGCGAAGGTTGCGATCCCATCGAACGTCGAGTCCGCCCTGTCCTTGGCTGCGGAGGCCGCACGCCTTTCCGACGCCGGCCTCTCACCGGCGGCTGTCGAGTCGGCCATGGCCCTGGTCCCGGTCCAGCTTCTGCAGCCCCCCAAGCCCAAGGACAACGAGAACCTGTTCGCCGGCCTGGCCCTCGGCATCCTGCTCTGGATCGCGCTCGGCCAGTACGGGAATATGGTGGCCCAGGGCGTGGTCGAGGAGAAGGCGACGCGGATCATGGAGATCCTGCTCGCCACGATCCAGCCAAGCCGCCTGCTCGCGGGCAAGGTCATCGGGATCGGCCTCGTCGGTCTCCTGCAGCTCACGATCGTCGCCGCGGCCGCGCTCGTCGCGGTCCACGTGACCAATGTCGCCGCGATCCCGGCCCTCGCCGTGGCCTCGATCCTGGGCGATATCTTCTGGTTCTTGCTCGGCTTCCTCTTCTACGCCACCGCCTACGCCGCGGTCGCCTCCCTCGTCTCGCGCCAGGAGGAGGTCCAGAGCGCCAGCGCCCCGATCGGGATCCTCCAGATCGCGGGGTACCTGCTCGTGTACGCCGCGCTGCCGAATCCGACGGGCCCCCTGGCCACGGTGTGCTCGTTGCTTCCGCCGTTCGCCCCAATCCTCATGGCGGTGCGCATGGCGGCGAGCCCTGTTCCCGTCTGGCAGGTCGGCCTGGCAGTAGCGCTGACCGTCGCCAGCATCGTCGGCCTGACCTGGCTGGCCGGTCGGGTCTACGCCAACGCGGCCCTGCGCCTCGGCGCGCGGGTGCGGTTCATGGATGCGTTCCGTGGGTAACGCTCGTGGTAGGTACAGCATGTTCCGGCCCTGTCGGGCCGCAGCGATCGGGGGAGGAATCAGATGCCGTCTCGTGTGATGGCCCATCCATTCTTGACCCTGCTGGCGGTGGTCTCCGCGATCCTCATCGTGGTCGGCCGCGTCAACCGCGACCTCTGGTGGGGCGACTGGGTGTTTGTCGCTGGTATCGCGGTGCTCGTGGTCGCAGGCGCGCTCTTCCTCCTCCTGACAAAGAGGTGATCGAAACGGCCTCCTTCCGGCGCGGCTCCTGCTGGGGCCCCTGCCGCACGGATCAGAGCCAGCGGCGGGGCTGCCCTTTTGGTCAGGCAGTGTCATCAAGGCCCGGCCCGACCACGGCATCGAGCTGGACGAGACCGACGAGTGCTGGAGCCTCCGTTCCGTCAGGACCTCAGCGAAGGCCCGCGCGCGCCTCCCGGAGCACGTCGAGGACCGCGCGCCCGGCCAGATTGTCCTCGTATGCGCGCTCGTCGTCAGGCGTCGGCCGATTGTGTGTCCCGAGCGTGATCTCGTCGACATGCAGCCACGTGGCGGGCTGAGAGACCGCCCCAGGCATCGATAGACCCGGGACGGGCATTCCCGGTTCGGAGCCGAAGATGCGCGGCTTGACGGGCGCTGTCACAAGCACGCCGTGGCCGATCTTGTTGCGTGCCCAGGCCAACCCGCGAAATCGCCCGACCTTGGCCTTGCCGGTGGCCTCCGCGAGGGCATGGAGCCAGAACAGGGCCTCGCCAAGCTCACCGAACAGGTCGCCGTCCTTCGCCGCGACCCGCGCCATCGCCGCGTCACAGGCTGCGACAAGCCGGGCGAGTTCCTGCGAGCCCGAGGCGGCGGTAGGCTGCATCGGACAGAGCACAGCGACACGACGCCACGAACCCAATCGCCACGGAGACAGCCAGCTCGGCGAGGCCACCGTAGACTGACAACTATGAACGAGGTCAAGCTTGGCGCCCTCTGCTGGAACCAGTACACCGACTGGCCGTCCCTACTCGAAGCGGGCGTGAGGGCAGACCGCCTAGGGTATTCTTCGCTATGGACATGGATCACCTGTACGCCATCGGCGGTGATCCACGCCAGCCCGTGTTCGAGGCGTGGTCGCTCCTTGCTGCCTGGGCGATGACGACCGAGCGCGTTCGCCTCGGCCTGCTCGTCGGTGCCAACACGCTGCGGAACCCCGGGCTGGTCGCCAAGACGGCCGCCACGCTCGACCATATCAGCGACGGCCGCGCGATCCTGGGGCTGGGCGGCGGACGGTTTGACCTGGAGCATCGCGCGTACGGGATCGAGTTCGGCTCGGGCTTCGGCGAACGGCTCGACTGGCTCGACGAAGCGACGCACGCCTGTCGCCAGCTCCTCGACGGTGAGACCGTCAACTCGCCCGCCGGCGGTCATTACCAGTTCACGGAGGCAGTCGGGCTCCCGCTCCCCGTCCAGCGGCACCTGCCGATCATGATCGGCGGCTTGGGCGCACGAAAGACCCTCGCGACCGTCGCCCGCTACGCCGATCTGTGGAACGCGTTCGGGACGCCGGCGGCCCTGGCAGAAAGGACACTGGGTGCCCCTGGCACGCCGCGCTCCAACCCGCGGGCGGAGTGACCGTGATGCTGGCAACGCGGCTGCTTATCACCAAGAAGGATCTCGCGCCCCGTCCCCAGGTGTGCCCTCAGCCTGGCGGGGCGGTGGGCCCGCGGGATCCACCAGCGCCAGCCGGTGCGCGAGGGCCGCAGCCTCACCCCTGCCAGACGCGCCGAGCTTGCCCAGGATGTTCGACACGTGAACACCCACGGTCCGCGGCTCGATGAAGAGGTGCTCGGCGATCTGACGGTTCGTGCGTCCGGCCATGAGCAACGCGAGTACCTCGCGCTCGCGAGGTGTCAGTCGGAAACGGTCTGCGGCATCCGTCGGGGCCCGCAGGCCGTCCCTGCCGACCGCCGGCTCGAGCTCGATCCTTCCCCGCCGGGCCAGTTCTTCGATCTGTCCGACCAGCGGCGCAGCGCCCATCGCCCGGGCGGTCTCGCGCGCTTCGCGCAGGATCGGTGCGGCCGCCGCGTGTTTCCGCGCATTCGCCAGGATGGCCTCCGCCTGCCGGAGCAGCGCGTACGGACGGAGAGCGAGCAGTCCCGCGTCCCGGCATGTCTGCGCCGCCTGGCACCACAGGCTCTCGCTCGGGGTCCCCCCGAGGCGCGCCCACTCCGCCTCGCAGAGCGTGAGCACCGCGTGATGCCGCCGCCAGACGGTCGCGCGATGCTCCGCCAGCGTTCGGGTGAGTGACCGCGCGTGTTCGAGGATCTGCTCCCCGCGCCGCTGGGCCTCCATGCTGCGTTGGTCGTTCCTTCGAGAATGCGCGCGCGCCGCCAGATCGGCCTCGACCCGAAGGGCGGTCGCCAGGAGCCCGCAGTGATACGCCTGGTCGCGCAGGGGGACGTCACTCCACCCGAGCAGTGCCCGATCGGCAGCCGCCCGGGCTCCCGCCAGCTCGTCCCTGGCGCAGAGGAGCTCCATCTCTGCATTCGCGGCGAGCAGGGCGACGTCGATCGCAGGTCCGCGCGCGAAGGAATGCGCAGGAAGGGCGAGCCGGCCGGCTGCCTCCTCGAGATCTCCTCTGCCGATGTCGATATGAGCCTGGCGGAGCCGCATAAGGAAGCGCGCGCCGCCTTCGGGCTGGACTCGCTCGACGTGCTCGAGAAGGTCGATGGCCTCGGCCCATCGTCCAAGCTCGTACAACGCGAACGCGCCGACACAGCGCGTCAGGGCGCCAACCGAGCCGCCCAGTCCGTGGAGATCGGACCACTCAGCCGACGCCAGCGCCTCCTGCAGACATTCCTCTCCCTCGAGGAGGCTGGCGAGATTGTGCCAGGCGCGTGCCGCAGCCGGCACGTCCCCGTTCCGACGCGCAAGGTCTCGCGCCCCGCGGAGCGTGGTCACCCCGTCGTCGGGCTCGCCGAGGCTCGCCTGCGCGGGTCCGAGTGTGGCGAGCGCGTCAGCCTCGATGTCGGGGGCGCCTGCGGCCCGCGCGATCTCGATCGCCTGAAGCGCGAGGCTCACGCTCGCGTCCCCCTCTTGATCGAGCATCAGGCGACGCGCGAGGCCCTCGAGCACGCGCGCACGGGCTGGGGTGGGCGGATCGGCCGGCACCAGCCGGACTGCTTCCCGATGGGCGGCGAGGGAACCGTCGCCATCTCCGGCCTGCAAGGCCATCGCCCCGAGGCGGTCAAACAGCAATCCGGCGCGGACGGGATCGATCGCCGGGTCGACCAGGCGGGTCGCCTCGCGGAGGTGGGATGCCGCTCGCTCCAGTGCTCCCGCCGCGCCGGCCGCCTCTCCAGCCAGGCGCAGCAGGCCCGGCCGATCCAGCGAGGAGAGGGCGCCGGCTTCGGGGACCTGGTCCCAGAGTCCGATGGCACGTTCGAATGCGGCCTGCGCGTCCGCGAAGGCGTAGGCCTGGCGAGCGGCCAGGCCCGCCTGGACCGAGGCCGCCAGAGCTCGTCGCGGCTCGCGGGCCATCGCCCAGTGATGGGCGAGCTCGGCGAGAAAGGTCGGGTCGGCCCGGGAGGACGAATCCTCCAGCGCCTGTGCGACCCTCGCGTGGAGGCGCCTCCGCTCTCCTGGGAGAAGGTCCTCGTACACCGCCTCCCGGAGCAGCGTGTGGCGAAACGCAAAGGCCTCTTCTTCGCCTTCCGGAGGAGCCAGGATGTGGTGGGTAACCGCTTCGCGGAGGGCGTCGGTCAGTGCCTGCGGCTCGACCCCTTCGACTCGCGCAAGGAGCAGGGAGTCGATCCGGGGGCCGGCGACCGAGGCGACCTGCAACAGGGCCCGGGTCGGCTCGGCCAGCCCCTCAACACGGGCGAGCACGACGTCGCGCAGAGTAGGGGGAAGCGGACCCGTCGGGTCGCCGAGGGCGAGGAGCTCCTCAGCGTAGTAGGGGTTGCCGTTGGTTCGGTGATGGATCGTCGCGACGAGTGAAGGGTCGGGCTCGCGACCCAGGATCCCGCCGATGAGGCGACCAAGCTCAACTTCGTCCAAGGGAGCCAGCTCGACGCGCTCCACCTGCCGCATGCGCTCGAGCTCGGCCAGAAACGGCGCGAGCGGGTGCCCGCGCTGGAGCTCGTCGCTGCGGTACGTGGCAAGGAGCATGAGGCGCTCGTCGCGCAGGTTGCGCTCGAGAAAGCCGAGCAGGTCGAGAGTGGCACGGTCTGCCCAGTGCAAGTCCTCGACCACCAGCAACAGCGGCGCAGAAGCGCTCAGGCGCCGGATCAGCCCGAGCAGCGCCTCGAAGAAGCGGCCCCGCGCCCAGGCCGGGGGGGCGGTCAGATCCGCCTCGCCGGAGTCGCCGAGATCGGGCAGCAGGCGCGCGAGTTCACCTCGTGCCGGTCCCAGCACGGCACGGAGTTCGCCCGGATCGGCACTGTGCGCGAAGCGCCGGATCGCCTCGGCGACCGGGCCGTACGGCAGGCTCGTCTCGCCAACCGGCACGCAGGCCCCGGCGAGGATGCGTATCCCGGCGGCGCCTGCCCGGGTGGAGAACTCGACCGCCAGCCTGGTCTTGCCGACGCCCGCCTCGCCCCCCACGACCATCACGCCGGGCTTGCCGCCCGCCGCCTCGCGCAGCGCGGCGGTCAGTCGATCGAGCTCGATCCGCCTGCCGACGAAGACCGGGCTGGAGACCCGTCTGGCCACACCTCATTATCGCGCCAGTCTGCTGCGTGGGACCCGGGCCTCGAAGAATGAACAGGGCCGGCGCCGCATCTATGGATTCCTGACGATGTGCCGGGCACGCCCGCAGCCTAACGTGCTGCCCTGCGAGGGGCGTTGACGCGCGGCCCACATGCAGGCCGCCGGGGCTGCGCCGAGCCACTGGCGGGACCGCCTCGCGGTGGGCTCCGGTCGCGCGATCGCGACGGGGCGAGGGAGGAAACATGCGCCAGAGGTTTGCTGCATTCGTTGCGGCCGCGCTGGCCGTTGCCGTGATGCTCACAGCGGCGTCGCCGGCGGCGGCGAACAGCGACCCGCACCGCATCTTCCTGCCCGCGGGCCCGTGGGACCTGCCGGGCGGCACGTACTGCAGCTTCACGATCCACGTCGATGTGCTGGCAGACCGCGAGTACGCGACCGTCACCAGCCTGCCCGACGGCTCGACGATGTGGGTGGTCAGGGGCTCCTTATCGCTCGCGGTGTCGAACCCCGCGGCGCCCAAGAACATCGTGGTGAACGCCGGCGGGCCGGGCACCTTCACCTTCCTGCCGGACGGGTTCACAGTCATCGGAGCCTTCTTCGGGCGTGCCTTCCTCTGGGCTCCCGACCTCGTTGACCTCGGATTTCCCTCGAACGTAGTCGCTGTCGCGGGACCGGCGGTCATCACACAGAAGTTCGCGGATGACGGGAGCTTCAGTTTCCTCAGCGTGCAGGGGCATCCGCAGGTGCTGACGGACGTGTGCGCCGCGCTGTCCTGACGAACGAGCGAGGCGGCGAGCGGAGGCATCGGCGCGCACCCGTATCCGGCTCGGGTCGAGGCCATGCACCTGCGGACCGCCTGCCTGTGAACGCGTCCCGGGAGGTTCATCCGATGCGAAAGGTCCTTGGCCTGTTCACCGCCGTCCTCTTGCTTGTTGGCGCGCTGCTGGCGCCGGCGTCCGTGGGCGCCAGCAGCAGCCCCTGCCAGGGCTGGTTGCTCTCGACCGCTGCGCTCCAGCTTCCGGCGGGCTTCTGGGGGGTCGGCCCACACACCTACACCATCGACTTCTACGACCCGATCGACGGCGACTTTCCCGTCAGTGTCCAATTCACCGTTAGTTCCACCGCACCCTTGCTGCCAGGCTCGGTGTTCCTCCGGATGTTCGGCGTGGTGACCGATCTGTGGACCCCGGTCCTGGACGCCACCATCAACCCTGCGCAGCCCACCGTGCTATATGCCGGCTGGCTGTGGGGACCGGGCGACTACAACAGCCGAAGCGACGCGCGGCAGTTCCTGGCCACGGCGACCATCTCCTATAGCTGGGACGGACACAGCCCGATCACGGTCCCCAACGGTCCTCTGACAGACGCCTGCGCGGGGGGATTCACAACCACATCCAATGACAGGCTGCACGTGATGGGCCAGGTGCAGCGCCACTACGCAGGGTAGCCCCAGGGGGCCGGACCAGGGACGAGTTCGGCGTCGGCGTTCGGTCTCAGACCGGAGAGGGGATCGGAATGTGGCGCGGTTTTCCGGTCGAGAGCGCCGGCCTCGGTCCGTGGCGGCTGCTCACACGCGAGACGGACAGAGCTAGATTCGGTCGATCGCATGGACGCACGGCAGCGGTACCTTGACGCGCGACGGCATGTCGGCGAGGTCGTGGAGGCGATGGAGTCGCTTCGCGAAGCGCGGCTGAAGGCCGAGAACGAGGCGGCGGCGTGCCTTGAGCAGGTCCTCGCCCAGGCCGATCGGAGTCCGGACGCGCTCGTCCGTGATGCGGCGGCCTTGGTCCGGTCGCGACGCGCAGCGCTGCGTCGGTCGGGTGACGAGCTGGCGTATGCGCTGGCCGAGTCGATCGAGCGTCTGGCGACCGTGGATGCCGACGCGCTCGCGTTCGTTCAGGACGCCGACGCGATGACCTTCCTCGCGATCAACGGGAGAGATGATCTCCGGGAGCGACATCTGGCAGTCCTGCGTTCCGAAGCGGCGCTGAACGATCTCCTGTAGTCGGAGAAGGATTTCCATCGCGTGACGCTGGAACCCCAGGCGGAGCGAGGCCCACGCTCGTGCGGCGCGTTCTGCTGGGGGAGCGGCTGGTCACCGGATAATCGGGTGGGGGCCAGGGTCACCCCGGCCCCTCCCACACCACCGGACGTGCGGGTCCGCATCCGGCGGTTCGCCAGCGCTCCCGGAGGCGACGAACTCGATCGGCAAGGCCGACCAGACCGAGATCGGTCCAGTATCGGTTGGGCAGCGCCCGATGCAGCGGAGCGGAGCCCGAGAGCCGCCAGTAGCCACGGCGACTGTAGGCCCACTGATGGGCCTGCCAGGCCGGGACGCCACGGGCGATCAGGTTGCGCCGGCGCGCGGCCGGACGCTTCCACTCCTTCCAGCGGACCTGTCGCATCCGCCGTCGGAGCCACTCGTCGAGCTCGGCGAACACCGACGGCGTCTCGGCCAGCGCGAAGTAGGCGGTCCAGCCCGCGAGGAACCGGTTGAGCAGGGCGAGCCGCAGCGGCATCGCGATGCTCCGGTGGCGATCGGTGAGTTGGCGTAGTCGAGCCTTGAGGCGACGCTTCGCCTTCGGGTCGAGCCTGATCCTTACCTCTCCGCCGCGGACGAAGAACCCGAAGCCCAGCAGACCTCGGACCGTCGCCCGGGCGATGCCACTCTTGTCCCGGTTCACCCGCAGATGGAGCCGTTGCTCCACGAAGGCCGTCACGCCGTCGAGGACGCGAGTCGCCGCCCGTTCGCTCGCCACGTAGACCCGGAGGTCGTCGGCGTAGCGGACGAAGGCATGGCCCCGCCGCTCCAGCAGCTGGTCGAGATCATCGAGCATGATGTTCGCGAGCAGCGGGCTGAGGGGCGACCCTTGCGGGGTGCCCTCCACCGTCGCGACCTTCACGCCTTCGACCATGACCCCGGCGTCGAGATACCGGCGGATCAAGCGAAGGATCCGCCGATCGTCCACCCGTCGGGCCACACGGGCCATCAGGGCGTCGTGGCGCACCCGGTCGAACGAAACGGCGACACACTGCCCATCTCGAGGGGTTTCCCCCTGAGGTCGCGATCGTCCGGCCGGGCCACCCCCTCGAAGGATACCTGCTGCCGATCCTGAGCTGGCGCCAGCGCCCTGACGGATTG
>JAJYJR010000112.1 GCA_021789355.1 Chloroflexota bacterium
ATTGGGCGGAGCGATCGGTCCCCGCCGCTCCACGAACGCCGACATCCCCGGAGGGTCGACCCCCGATGCTGAACGCCGAGCCCCAGCCCATCCCGCAGGTGACCCCGCTCCAGCCGGTCGTCCGTCTCACCGACGCCGCTGCACAGAAGCTGCGTGAGCTGACCGCCGAGGAAGCCAACCCCACCATCGGGCTGCGCGTCTACGTCTACAGCGGCGGCTGCTCCGGGTATCGCTACGGCATGATGCTCGAGGACCAGCCCACCGCCGAGGATCTCACGGTCGAGGCCAGCGGGATCCGCGTGTACGTCGACCGCGAGAGCACGCAGTACCTGGCGGGCTCCGAGATCGACTACGTCGACACGCTGATGGGCGCCGGGTTCACGGTGAACAACCCCAACGCGGTCTCGGCCTGCGGCTGCGGCAGCAGCTTCCGCACGGCCGACTCGGCCGGCAGCCCGCACGCCTGCTCGCACTGACCGCCGCCCGTCACTGACTGCCGCGCCATTCGGTCCGTTCGGCACGGTCACCCAAGGCGAGACGTCCCTGCGCGGATGCGGGGTCGGGGGTCCAATCTCACCCGCAGTCAGGGCCACCAGATAGCCCGTCAGCCACGTCCGGCGGGTCTCAGTTCCTGAGACCCGGGGCGTGATGGGGGTCGGCAACGTCCAGGCATCGGAGCACGTCCGCCGTCGCGCCGCGGTTCGGCATGCCCGGCCGCGCCCCGGTGCCCGTTGGCACTCTGCCCGCCTCGCGCATCACGAACCTCCCGATCGACGACACGGCGGTGCTGCAGGAGCCGTGGCTGGGCAGAGTTGCGACCGCGGACGGTCTGTTCGTGACCGACGAGAACCAGCGCATCGTCACCTGGTCAAGCGCAGCCCAGCGGATGCTGGGCTTCTCCCCGGAGGAGACCGTCGGCCGGCCGTGCTTCCTCGTGCTGATGGGCAGGGAGCCGGATGGTCATCCGGTCTGCCGTCGCGACTGTCCGGTGACGAGAAACGCCCGCCGCGGCCGGGGCACCGTCGCCTATGAGGTCACGACGCGGGCTCGGGACGGCACCGTGCATTGCCTGTCCAGCAGCGTCCTCGTCGTGGACGGGCCGAACACCGGCTTCCGGGTCCTGCATCTGCTTCGGGACGCGGGGGCCGTGCCGCTCAGCCGGCCCCGCCCGGCGGCGGAACGGGAAGGCGACCGCCGCGATCGGGCCCCGATGGTCGAGGCGCTCACCAGGCGCGAGCTTGAGGCCCTGCGGATGTTCGCCGAGGCGGCCACCATCGACGATGTGGCCCGGGCGCTGTCGATCAGCGTGTTCACGGCGCGCAACCACATCGCGAGCGTGCAGCGCAAGCTCGGCGCACGCACCCGCCTGGAGATGGTCCTTCTCGGGATGCGCCACGGCCTGATCTGACCGTCCCGTCTCCCGCGCGGCGTTCCGATGCGACCTGGTTCTCCGGCACTTTGGTTCTCCGGCACCATGAAATGGCGAACGCGCGGCGCCACTCTGGTCGGCAGGGTCCCACGGGACACGCCGGCATCGATACGGAGCGCACTCGCCAATGCATGTCATCGCTCGCCCTGGTGCAGCCCACGCGGAGAGGTTGCCGTGGACGACGCCCCGGAGGGTCCGTCCATGAGCCCGCTCGATCTCTCCCGGTGGCAGTTCGGCATCACCACCGTCTACCACTTTCTGTTCGTCCCGCTGACGATTGGCCTCGCCTTCCTGGTGGCCGGATTCCAGACCGCCTGGGTGCGAACGGGCAAGGATCGCTACCTGCAGCTGACACGGTTCTACGGCGATCTGTTCCTCATCAACTTCGCACTCGGCGTGGTGACCGGCATCGTCCAGGAGTTCCAGTTCGGCATGAACTGGAGCGCGTACAGCCGGTTCGTGGGCGACATCTTCGGGGCGCCGCTGGCGATCGAGGGGCTGCTCGCCTTCTTCCTCGAATCGACCTTCCTCGGGCTCTGGATCTTCGGCTGGGACCGGCTGCCCCGCAAGGTCCACCTCGCCACCATCTGGCTGGCCGCGATCGGAACTTTCCTCTCCGCCTTCTTCATCCTCGTGGCGAACTCCTGGATGCAGCATCCCGTCGGATACGCGGTGAACCAGGCCACCGGCCGCGCGGAGCTGCACGACTTCCTGGCGGTCCTGACGAACTCCACGGCGCTGGTCACCTTCAGCCACACGATCGCCGCCGCCTTCCTGACCGCCGGCGGGTTCGTGGCGGGCGTCGCGCTGTGGCGGCTGGCGAGGCGGTCCGAGGATGCCGCCACGTTCCGCACGGCGGCCCGCGTCGGCGCCGTCACCGTGCTCGTGGCCGCTGTGCTGGTGGTGGTGACGGGCGACCAGCAGGCGCGGGTCATGACCTCGCAGCAGCCGATGAAGATGGCGGCCGCGGAGGCGCTGTACCAGACGGAGCAGCCGGCCTCCTTCTCCGTCTTCACCATCGGTTCACTCGACGGGAAACAGGAGCTCTTCTCGATCCGGATCCCGAACCTGCTCTCGCTGCTGGCCACGGGCTCGACGGACGGGCAGGTGGCCGGGATCAACGAGCTCCAGGCGCGGTACCAGCAGCAGTACGGAGCGGGCAACTACCTGCCCTACGTGCCGCTGACGTACTGGAGCTTCCGGCTGATGATCGGCATGGGCGCCCTGGGTGCCCTGGGCGCACTCTGGCTCCTGTGGCAGCTCCGGCGCCGCACCATCGTCTCGCGCACGGCCGTCGCCATCGCACTCGCGCTGCCGCTCCTTCCCCTGGCCGCCAACTCGGTCGGCTGGCTGTTCACCGAGATGGGGCGTCAGCCCTGGCTCGTCTTCGGCCTGATGTCCACCACGGCAGGCGTGTCGCCGGGGACCTCGACCGCCGAGGTGCTGATCAGCCTCGTCGGGTTCACGGTCGTCTACGGGGGCCTGGCGGCGATCGAGGTCCGGCTGCTCGCGCACCGCGTGGGCCAGGGGCTGCCTCGGTCGGCGCCGGCGGAGGCCGGTCCGCAGGCCGACAACCCCTTCGGCTTCGGGTACTGAGGAGCGTGACGATGGAACTGACCACGGTCTGGTTCGCGCTCATCGCCGTCCTCTGGGTCGGCTATCTGGTGCTCGAGGGGTTCGACTTCGGGGTCGGCGTTCTCCTGCCGCTGCTCGGCCGCGACGAGGCCGAGCGTCGCGCGATCCTGCGGACGATCGGTCCGGTCTGGGACGGCAACGAGGTCTGGGTGCTCGTGGCGGGGGGCGCGACGTTCGCCGCCTTCCCCGAGTGGTACGCCACGCTGTTCAGCGGCTTCTACCTGGCGCTGTTCGTCATCCTGCTCGCGCTGATCGTGCGCGGCGTGGCGATCGAGTACCGGAACAAGCGGCCCGACGCCGCCTGGCGGGCGCGCTGGGATTGGGCGATCTGCATGGGATCGCTCCTGCCGGCCATCCTGTGGGGGGTGGCATTCGGGAACATCGTCCGCGGCGTGCCGCTCGACGCCCACCATCAGTACGTCGGCGACATCTTCACCCTGCTCAATCCGTACGCCCTGCTCGGCGGGCTCACGACGCTGGCTCTCTTCGTCACCCACGGCGCCGTGTTCCTCGGGCTCAAGACGACCGGGTCGGTCCGGACGCGCGCCAACCGGCTGGGGGGCCAGGCGGGCCTGGTGGCGGCGCTGCTGGCGGTGACCTTCCTGGGCTGGACCCAGCTCGTGAGGGGCGACCCGGGCTCGCTCGTCGTGTCCGCCCTCGCGGCGGTCGCGCTGGTCGGTGCCCTCGTCGCCAACCGGCTGGGCCGCGAAGGGTGGGCGTTCATCGGAACGGCCGCCACCATCGCGTTCGCCGTCGTGGCCCTCTTCGTGGCGCTGTTCCCGGACGTCCTGCCGTCCACGATCGACGCGGCGAACAGCCTGACGACGACCAACGCGTCGTCGACCCAGTACACCCTGACGATCATGACGGTGGTAGCGGTGATCTTCACCCCGATCGTCCTCGTCTACCAGGGCTGGACCTACTGGGTCTTCCGCCGCCGGGTCACCGTGGACGCCGTCCCAACCGACCCGGCGACCGGGTCCGGTCGACCGCGTGAAACCGCTTGACCGCCGCCTGCTGACATACGCCCGGGCGACCGCCGCGGCACTCGCCGCGGCGGTCGCCCTCGGCATCGTGACCGCGGGCCTGGCCATCGCCCAGGCCGCCCTCCTCGCGGGCCTCGTGGCCGATGCGTTCCTCGGCGGCCGGGGGCTCGCCCAGCTTGCCGGTGGACTGGCCCTGCTGGCCGCGGTGCTCGTCGCGCGGGCCAGCGTCGGCTGGGCCCAGGAAGCGGCGGCGTACCGTGCCTCTGCGTCGGTCAAGTCGACGCTGCGCCGCCGGGTGCTCGAGCGGGCCGCCTCGCTCGGGCCGCGGTGGGCATCCGAGGCGCGGATCGGCGCGGTGGTCACGCTCGCGACCCGGGGTCTCGACGCGCTCGACGCCTACTTCGCCCGCTATCTCCCACAGCTGGTGCTCGCCGCGATCGTGCCCGTGGCAGTCGTCGTGAGCCTGGCCACCGCCGACGTCGTCGCCGCGATCACGGTCGCGCTCACCGTGCCCCTGATTCCGGTCTTCATGGTCCTCATCGGCCGCGCGACGGAGGTCCGGCGGCGCCGACGGTGGGGCGCGCTGACCCGGCTGGCCGCGCATTTCCTCGACGTGGTCGCGGGGCTGCCGACGCTGCGCGCATTCGACCGCTCGCGCGTCCAGCTCGGCACGCTTGCCAGGGTCACCGATGAGTACCGGCGCGAGACGCTGGCGACGCTGCGGGTGGCCTTCCTCTCGGCCTTCGCCCTGGAGCTTGGGGCCACCCTCTCGGTGGCCCTCGTCGCCGTCGGCGTCGGACTGCGGCTGGTCGCCGGCGATCTCGACCTGCGAACCGGCCTCTTCGTCCTGATCCTCGCCCCGGAGGCCTATCTGCCGCTGCGCCAGCTCGGCGCCCAGTTCCATGCCAGCCAGGAGGGCCTCGGGGCGGCTGCGGCCGCGTTCGAGATCATCGAGGCGGGGCCGGGCATCGCGGGCGGCGATCGCGAGGTCCCGGAGCTTGCCGGGAGCCGGCTGCTGATCGAGGGCGTGCGGGTCGTCCATCCCGGCCGCGACCGGCCCGCCCCCGACGGCGTCTCGTTCGAGGTCCGCCGCGGCGAGGTGGTCGCCCTCACGGGACCGAGCGGTTGTGGCAAGAGCACGCTGCTGCAGGTGGTGCTCGGCCTGGTCCCCGCCGACGAGGGCGCGGTACGGGTCGTCGAGCAGGGCGGAGGCTCGGTCGCCGTGGGCGAGCTCGACGGCGACGCGTGGCGGCGGCACATCGCCTGGATGCCGCAGGTGCCCTTTATGGTCCCGGGCACCGTCGGCGACAACGTCCGGCTCGTTGCCCCGGAGGCCTCCGAGAGCGACGCCGCCGCGGCGCTCTCGGGTCTCGGTCTGGGTGCCGATCAGCGCGCGTCCCGGCTCGGCGAGCGCGGTGCCGGCCTGTCGAGTGGCCAGCGGCGGCGGGTCGCGGTGGCGCGCGCCCTGCTCCGAGGCAGCGAGTACCTGCTCCTCGACGAGCCGACCGCCGGTCTCGACGAGGCATCGGAGGCGCTCGTGCTGCGGGCGGTCCGGGCGGCGGCAGACCGAGGCGTCGGCGTCCTGGTCGTTGCGCACCGCCCCGCCGCGATCGCCATCGCGGACCGGGTGGTGTCGATGCAGCCGGGACCGGCGGCGGCCGGCCGGTCGCTGCCGCTGGTGGCCGCCTGATGCGGCCGTGGCGCACAGCCTGATGGGCCCGCTCGCCCGTGTCGCGCAGTTCGGCCGGCCGGTCGCGCCGCGGCTGATGCTGGCCGTGCTCGGGGGGGCGGGGGCGGCCGGTGCGGCGGTCGGGCTCACGGCCACTTCCGCATGGCTGCTGTCACGGGCCGCGCAGGAGCCCCCGATCCTCTACCTGATGGTGGCGATCACCGCCGTCCGCGCGTTCGGCATCGGCCGGGCCGCGCTGCGGTATGCCGAACGCCTGGCGGCGCACGACGCCGCATTCCGGATCCTGGCGGACCTGAGAGGCCGCGCCTATGCGCGCCTCGAGCGCCTGGCGCCCGCCGGGATCGCCGAGTTCCGCTCGGGCGACCTGCTGGCCCGCCTGGTGGCCGACGTGGACGGGCTGGCCGATCTCTGGCTGCGCGTGCTGCTGCCCTTCGCGGTCGCCGGCCTCGCGGGGCTCTGTGCGGCGCTGCTCGTGGGGGCGCTCATGCCTGCGGCCGGCACCTTCCTCGCCGCGTCGCTGCTGCTGGTCGCGGTCGGTGGCCCGCCGCTGGTGAACCGCGTCACGGGCCGCGCGGAACATCGACTGGCCCCGGCCCGCGGAGAGTTCGCGGCGGCCTCGCTCGACCTGCTGGCCGGCGCCCCGGAGCTGCTCGCCGCGGGGACCCTGCCCGCTCGGATGGCGGACCTGTCCGCGCTGAACGCGGCGGTGGCGGCCGGTGAGAAGCGGGTGGCGGCCGGGGCTGGCATCGGCACGTTGATCGCGGGCCTCGCGAGCGGGGCGGCAACGTGGCTGGCCCTCGCCGTCGGCGTCCAGGCCGTCCGCGCCGGGAGGCTCGACGGCGTCGCCCTCGCCGTCGTCGCCCTGACGCCGATCGCCGCCCACGAGGCGGTGGCCGGTCTCATCCCCGCCGCCCAGCACGTTCCGGGGCTCGCCGCCGCCGCCGAGCGCCTGCTGGACGTCCTCGGCCGGCCGGATCCTGTTCGCGAACCGCCCGAGCCCGCGGCACTTCCCCCGGGCCCCTGCGGCCTCCGCCTGCGAGGCCTGCGCGCCCGATACGGCGACGGCCAGGAGGTGCTGCGCGGGATCGACCTGGAGCTGGGCCCGGGCGAGCGAGCCCTGGTCACCGGGCCGAGCGGGTCGGGCAAGAGCACGCTGAGCGCGATCCTGCTGCGGTTCCTGGAGCCCAGCGGCGGGACGGCGGAGCTCGTGAGCTCAACCGGACCGATCGACATCCGACTCCTGGCCGGCGACGACGTGCGGCGGGCGGTCGGCGTGGCCGCCCAGGAGCCCCACGTCTTCAACGCGTCCATCGCAGAGAACCTGCGCCTGGCGCGGCCCAACGCTACACGCGACGAGCTGCGCGCGGCCCTGTCGGCAGCCCGCCTGCTCGACTGGGTCGACACGCTTCCGGACGGGCTCGACACCGGCGTCGGAGAGCACGGCGCGCGGCTCTCGGGCGGCCAGCGTCAGCGGCTCTCCCTCGCCCGACTCCTTCTCGCCCAGCGGAGCATCCTGATCCTCGACGAACCCACCGAGCACCTCGACGAGTCGATGGCGGCAGAGCTCATGCGGGACGTGCTCGCCGCGACCGCGGGTCGGACCGTCGTCGTGCTGACACACCGCCCCGAGCTGATGGGCTCGGTCGACTGGGCAGCATCGATCGATCTCGGGCCGGTTCTCGGGCCGGCTCTCGCCTCCCGGGAGGACTGGGCTTCCGCGAGGTCGGACGCCCACGATGCCCTCGGTGTTCCGGCTCAGGTCGTGCGCGCATGATCGAGGGGCCACCGTCGAGCACAGCGCGCAGACGATCCGCGACCAGGGCGCCGCGCCGCAGGGGATCGATTCGTTTCTGGGTGGGCACCGCCGCCGGGGGCGACGACGCGGCGTCCTTCGTCGTGCGGTTCTGCAGGGCCGGCCGGTGAGTCGTCCGAGAAGCGCTCGTCATCGCGAATCAACGGAGTGGCGTCGCGAGATCTCCAATCGCACCCAGCGTCCGCACCTCCCATCGCGACGTACCTGTAATCCGCGCGAAGAAGCAATCCCTACGAAGGATGCGCCGGGGCCAGGGCGAAGCGCCTACGGAGGCCGTTCCCCACGTTGTAACCGAGGATCTTCTCCCGCTGCAGTCGCCCCACCACCACCCCGGGCGGAATGCCCAGCCGCCGCGCAAAGGCCTGCACATCGGCCAGGGATCGGATCCGCAGTAGCTCCGTCTCGTACTGCGATGGGATTAGCAACGACGCGGCGAACTCATTTGCCTCTTCTTCCGCGGACCCATCGCGGTCGCCGTCGTCGATGAAGGTCTCGCGCTTACCGTGAAGCAGGACGTGGGCTGCCTCGTGAAAGAACGAGAACCAGAACACGTCCTCCCATCGATACCGCAGCGACAGCTGGATCAACGCTTTCGTCGGTGACAGCCAGCGGGTCGCCCCATTGGCCCGACTTCCTTTGATCTCCTCGGTGATCACGAGGACCACCCCGCTCTCCGCGCAGAGACGCCGCATGGCGGGCTCAAACTGCTCCGGCGGCTGGACCATGATGAACCGGATCCCCTGTAGCGCCCGGTTGAAGCGAACGCGGTCGAACGCAGGGACCTCGACGGTTGCGGCTTCGACCTCGCCGATGCGCAGCCAGGTTGCGGTCGCGTAAGGGTCTGCCTCGAACGCGGGCGACCTGCGGTACGAGGCTTCGGGTGCGAGCCAGACGGCGTCCCACGATTGGCGCGATGCCACACCGAAGAAGGACAGGACGCGATCTCGCAGCTCGGCGAGGTCGTCGGTGTGCTCGATGTGGCGTCGCTGGGCGAGGTCCTTCAGGGGCAACCGCTTCAGCCAGTCAGCGTCGCCCGGTGACACCTCGCGCTCCCTGAGCCGGACCTGGCGGGCCTGGTAGTTCGCTTCCAATGCGTTCCAGAACCGCACGGGAACACCCAGCACCCGCTCCAACGCGAGGGCGGTGTCCGGGCTGATTGGTGCGATGCCCTGGATGATCTGATTGATGTGCTTGGTCGAGAGGCCTGTCCGCCGCGCAAGGTCGGCTTGAGTCATTCCGACCGCCTCCAGGGTGGAGCGCACGGTCTCCCCGGGCGGTATCGCGTAGTCGGGTCGGTACTGGCGATCGGGAGCTGCGATCACCATGATGTGCTCCTTCCTCGGGTGCTCATCGGTGGGTATCAGTGATTTCAAGGACCACGACGGACGTGATGGCGTCCCAATCGAGCCCACCTTCCGGGGTGCGGGGCGGCGGATCCGTCGCCCGGATGATCAGCCGTCTTGGATGGATGAGATCGAGGCTGACTTGTTCATCCCGATCACCGCCGAGTTCGTGCGCCCGCACCTGCGGCAGCAGACGGAGCTCCGCGAGCGAGGTGGCCGCCTCGAGTTCCTGGAGTCGGGTACCCACCCGTCGTGCCATCTCGGTTCCCAGCTCGCGGACCATCCGGTCCTCAGACGAGCAGAGTCTGGCCAGCTTCCGACTGGCGAAGGAGACCTCCACGCACGAACTGTAGCAGAAGTATACCGTATCGGTTCAGGTCATCACGTAGCGGCACAGGTGTCAGCTTTACCTGCCCGGTCAATTCTATTCTGCCAGACGACCGACCCGGAAGCGGCGGCTGGTGGAGCGTCTCCTGCAGGCTGACGAGCACGTCTCTCTTCTGGCGGATGACTCGGGCGAGAGAACTCCATTGCCGGCCTCGCTGCGACAACTTCTGCGTCAGGTCGCCGGCGAACTGCTGCGGGGCAACCGGGTGAGCGTCATGTCCGTGGCCACCGAGCTCACCACGCAGCAGGCTGCGGACCTGCTCGACGTGTCGCGGCCGTACCTGATCCGACTCCTGGAGCGGGGGGACATCCCCTTCGATCGAACGGGGACCCACAGGCGCATCAAGCTGGCCGATGTCCTCGCCTACCAGCGGCAACGCAGTGTTGCCCGACGGGAGATGCTTCGTGAGATGGCCCGCGAGGCGATCGAACTGAATCTTCCGCAGCAGCAGCTTCGGCGTGGCGTACGTCGCTGTCCTCGACGCCAACGTCCTGTACGGCCAGCTGAGCCGCGATCTGTTGCTCCGGCTCGCCGAGCGTCGCCTGTTCCAGCCCGTCTGGAGCAGGCGGATTCTTGACGAGGTGTTCGACAACCTCCGATCCAACCGACCGGACCTGGATCGCGCGAAGCTGCGCCGAACGCGCCGCTGCATGGACGAAGGCTTCGAGAAGGCAATGGCCGACGGCACCGCCTTCCATGCCGTCGTGCCGGAGGACGTTGACCCCCACGACCGCCATGTAGTCGCCAGCGCTCTGGCGGCGAAGGTGCGACGGCATCGTGGCCGACAACGATCTCCATTCCCCAGCGGCCTCGCTTGGGACACTGGGGATCGAGGTGCAGCGCCTCGACAACTTCCTGGTGAACCAGTGGAGCCTCGATCCGGACGCCGAGCTTGGGGCGCTCCATGAGATGGTGGAGGACTACATGCGGTCCGCGATCGACCTCGACGGGCTTCTCGTCCGGCTGCAGGGGCGGGCCCCCTCCTTCGTCGCCGAGGATGCACCGAGCGCTCGGAGGGTGGTGAGCCGTCCGTGCCGTCTCCGCGCGGCCTGATCGCGGTGTCGGACAGGGTCCCGTCGGGCTGCCCACATCGCGGCGATCGTGGTGTCACGAAGTTGTTCGTGGAGCGGAAAGGACGACATCGCGGACCTCGTCACTCAGCCGAGAATCGCTCTTCCTTCCAGGGGTCGGCGTCGTTGTGGTAGCCGTAGCGCTCCCAGAACCCCGGGACGTCGTGGTCGAGGAACTGGAGGCCGCGGATCCACTTGGCGCTCTTCCAGAAGTAGCGCTTGGGAACCACGAGCCGCAGCGGGTACCCGTGCTCGGGCTCCAGTGGCTCGCCGGCGAACGAGTCGGCCAGGAGGACGTCGTCGTCGTCCAGCACGTCGAGCGGCAGGTTCGTCGTGTAGCCCTGTTCGCAGTGCGCGACCACGAACCGCGTCGAAGGCTTCATGCCCGCCCGTTCCAGGATCGCCCGTATCGGGACGCCACCGAAGTCGGCGTCGAGCTTGCTCCAGCGGGTCACGCAGTGGATGTCGCAGTGGACGGTCTTCCGGGGCAGTGCCTGGAACTCGGCCCAGGAGAGGTCGAGCGGCCGTTCCACCTCGCCCCACACCTTGAAGTCCCACGTCGCGAGGTCGGTGCGCGGGACGGAGCCGTAGTGCAGCACGGGCCACTTCTCGGTGAGGTACTGGCCGGGCGGAATGCGGCGCTTTTGCTCGTCGGAGGGGCGGGGACGCCCGAACAAGCGGTCCATCGACCGGAATGATAGCGGCCCCGTGTGGCCCGCCCAGCGGCCGGCCGGGGGCCATGCGGCACCGCTGGCTGCGGCACCGCTGGCCGCAGCACCGCTGGCCGCAGCACCGCTGGCCGCAGCACCGCTGGCCGCAGCATCGGCGGCCGCAGCACCGCTGGCCGCAGCACCGCTGGCCGCAGCATCGGCGGCCGCAGCAGCGCTGGCCGCGGCACCGCTGGTGCCGTCGTCGTCGGTGGCCTTCCCCCCCGGCTCTTCCGCCAGATGTGCATCCGGGGAACCAGTGTCGGCTCGGCAATGGCTCCGATTGTGCCGGGTGGTGACGGGCGGGGCGTGGCTGAGCGTGGACGGTCCGTTCAGGCGGGCGGACCGGAGAGGAGCCTCCGCCACCTGTTCCCCGGGCGTGCGAGTGGCGGCGTCTACCCGCCTGTGGTTCCCCGGGCGTGCATCTGGCGGATGCGGGCAGCGCGTCCCTTGCGGTTGGTGCCCCGGGCGTGCGAATGGCGGCGTCTACCCGCCTGCGGTTCCCCGGGCGTGCATCTGGCGGATGCGGGCAGCGCGTCCCTTGCGGCTGGCTCCCCGGGCGTGCATCTGGCGGATCGCGGAGGGGGACGGAGCACGAAAGGGGGGGACGGAGCACGCGCCGGCCGCCAGGCGGACGCCGCCCGGGCTTACGCCTGGTCGAGCCCCCGCACGATCGCCCGCAGGATGAAGCGCGCCGCTTCAGCGCTCTTCCCACCGAGCCGCTGGCCCTCGTCCTGTGTCAGCGCCAGCCGGAGATCGCCGATGGCGCGGTCGAGGAACGGCGTCCGTGGCAGCTCGCCGGCCGCGAACGCCCGCTCCAGCCGGTCGAGCGCCAGACGCGCGTTGTCGGTCGGGTGGCCGCTGGCCGCCGCCAGCTCGCGGATGTCGGATCTCGCCCGCTCGCCCGCCCGCGCCTGCTCGCCCGCCCGCGCCTGCTCGCCCGCCCGCGCCTGCTCGCCCGCCCGCGCCTGCTCGCCCACCC
>JAJYJR010000113.1 GCA_021789355.1 Chloroflexota bacterium
TCCAGGATACGGCGGGCAGGGTCCCCGCCTGGGCCGCCGCAAAGTACGCCGACAGGTCGCGGATGTCGGCCATCTGGCCATCGGCGTGCACGTCGCCGAAGCCGGGCAGCACGTTCCAGATCTTGGGCACGCCGCCGTTTGCCTTCCCCTGGTAGGCGCCCTGCGGCGCGGCTCCCTGGTCGAGGTACCAGGACCAGCTGACGTGGTCCCGGGAGAGCAGGTACGTGAGATCGGTCCAGGCGAAGGGGGTGGGGCTGGCATTGCTGCGGTTCGCCGGGTCCACCGCGCTCGTGCAGCTCATCGGGTCGGCGGCGTTGGCACAGGTCGCCGACCAGGCCGAGACGAGATACAGGTGGGACGGGAAGCTCCAGGAGTGCACCGCCTCGAACATGTGGTCCTGCAGCACGAAGTCTCGGGCATAGGTCCAGTAGTTGGGGATGTCGGAGCCCGTGTGGTAGCCCATGACGTCGGGCGCGGGAAGGTTGGCGCAGGCGGGGTTGGTGGGATTGGCGCAGCCATGCCGGGCGCGCTCGGCCTGCGCGATGAATCCGTCCATCTTGCCGCCGTTCACGTCGGCCACGCTGTTGACGTCGTTGTGCGGGCCGCCCCCGTTGCGATCTGCGTGATCGGGGTAGGGCTTGACGCACTGTCCGCTGGCGGGATCCGGGACGCACACGGTGGGGACCCCGTTCTGCATGGGGATGCCATCGGCGCCCGGGAACGTGCCGAAGTAGCTGTCGAAGGAGCGGTTCTCCTGGAAGATCACGATGACGTGCCTGATCTTGTGGATGCCGCTCGCGGTGCTGCTGTTCGGGCCCGCCGTCGACGTCGCCGTCCCGCTCGGGGCCGTCGGGTGCGCGGTGGTGGAGGTGGTGCCGCACGAGGCGAGGAGCGGCGCGAGGGCGACGGCCAGCGCCGGAAGCGCAAGGTGCCCGGCGAGACCGGCTCGTCCCCTCATGGCGCCAGTCTGGCCGAACGAGATGAAGACCGCATCAAGATCACAGAATCCGTGTCACAGAGCCCGTGCCGCGATCACCCCGGCGTGCCCGCGCCTGCGGACCGGTATCCCGCTGGCCGCGGATCGACGGCGCCCTGCTGCAGGCGATCCTCGACGGCGCCCGTCACTCGGGCACCCCGTGAGCTCCAGGCCGTCTGCCGCTTGACCGCGACTGGTAAGGTGAGCGGTAAGGTAACAAAATCAATATCCGGGGCCTCTCTCAAGGATAAGCCGACGTGACGATCGAGAGGGACGACCAGGTTGTCGGGATCGGCCATGCGGCGAACCTGGCAGCGCCACTGGGCATGGGGACTGCCCCGACCGCGGACCAGGGCGACCGCCCGGTCCCCATTCGGTCCGCGACCCTGAACCGCGCTGGGTGGCAAGGTGACGGCCGCGGCCCGAGCGTCGGTGGCTTCGCCTGGCCCGGGCGAGTGTCCGGACCCCCGCTGCCCAAGACGCCAACCGGTATCCGGGGCCTCGATGAGATCACCGTCGGTGGCCTGCCCCGCGGCCGCACCACCCTCGTCTGCGGCACCGCCGGTACGGGCAAGACGCTGCTCGGACTCGAGTTCCTGGTGCGGGGCGCGCTGGAGCACGGCGAGCCGGGCGTGCTCGTGACCTTCGAGGAGTCCGCGGCAAAGGTTGCCGCCAACGTGGCTTCGCTCGGTTTCGATCTCGAGGAACTCCAGCGTCGCCAGCTGCTCGTGGTGGATTCCTTCCGGGTGGACCCTTCGGAGATCATCGAGACCGGGGAGTTCGACCTCGAGCCGCTGTTCCTGCTCCTCAACGACGGCATCCGCCGGATCGGCGCCAGGCGCGTCGTGCTCGACACGATCGAGGTGCTCTTTGGCGCCTTCCACGAGACCGCCATCGTCCGCGCCGAGCTCAGCCGCCTGTTCCGCTGGCTCGAGGAACAGCAGGTCACCGCGATCGTGACCGGCGAACGGGGCGACAACGCGCTCACCCGCACCGGGATCGAGGAGTACGTGTCGGACTGCGTGATCTCTCTCGATCACCGAGTGCGCGAGGAGATCTCCACGCGCCGACTGCGCATCGTGAAATACCGCGGCTCGGTGCACGGCTCCAACGAGTACCCCTTCCTGATCTCCGCCAACGGCATCGTCGTCCTGCCTGTCACCTCGGTGGCCCTCGCCTACGACGCCTCCTCGGAACGCGTCTCCACGGGCGTTCCCGATCTCGACCACATGTTGAGCGGCGGCGTGTATCGGGGTTCGACCGTGCTCGTGAGCGGGACGGCCGGCACCGGCAAGACGACCTTGGCCGCACACTTCGTCGACGCGGCATGCGCGCGCGGCGAACGTGCTCTGGTCGTGCAGTTCGAGGAGTCACCAGCCCAGCTGATCCGCAACATGCGCTCGGTGGGCCTCGACCTCGGGCGCTGGGTGGAGGCCGGCCTGCTCCACGTCTGGGCGGCACGATCGAGTGCGTACGGCCTCGAAGCCCACCTGACGATCCTCTCGGACCTGCTCGATGAGTTCCATCCCGCGGTGGTGGCCCTCGATGGGCTCAGCAGCCTCGGTCACGGTGTGGCGGCGTCGCAGGCGACCTCCATGGTGGTGCGCCAGTTCGACCTGCTGAAGGCTCGTGGGATCAGCACGGTCGCGACCGCGCTGTCGCACGGCGACGAGACGACCACCCTCGATGTGTCGTCCGCGGTCGATACCTGGCTGTGGCTGCGCAATGTCGGATCGAACGGCGAGCGGAACCGACTGCTGTTCGTGGTGAAGTCGCGCGGCAGCGCCCACTCGAACGCGGTGCGCGAGTTCGTGCTGACCGACGCAGGTGTCGCCCTGCTCGACCCGTACTCCGGCCCGAGGGCGCCCTGATGGGAACGGCTCGCCTGGCCGAGGACGGCGGCCAGGGCCAGCTCTGGCCCGATGCGCCGCCGCGGAGGCCCGAACCGTGACCGATGAGCCCATCGTCGGCGACGAGACCTGGGACCTTCGTCTGTACGTCACCGGACGATCCCCCAAGTGCCTGCGCGCGGTGGCGAACCTGCGCCAGGTCTGCGAGGAGCACCTGGCTGGACGCTACCGCATCGAGGTGGTGGATCTGCTCGAGGACCCGCGTCTGGCGGCCGACGACCAGATCTTCGCGGTGCCCACGCTCGTGCGCCGCTTGCCGCCGCCCATCCGCAAGATCGTGGGCGACCTTTCCGACGAGGATCGGGTGCTCGTGGGCCTGCAGCTCAGGGCGAGCCGGGGTCCCACGTGACCGACTCCGCCGATCCACCCCGCTGGTCGCTCGCCCTGTACGTCAACGGAGCGTCGCCGGCCTCGGCCGGCGCCATCGAGACGGTCCGTCGACTCTGCGACACCGAGCTCGCGGGGCAGGTGGACCTCGAGGTGATCGACGTGCACCTGCAGCCGGCACTCGTCGTGCGCGACAACGTCATCGCCACGCCCACGCTGGTGAAGCGGCTGCCGGCGCCGCTGCGGCGGCTTGTGGGCAGCCTCGCTGACGCCCATCGCGTCCGTTTGGGCCTGGACCTCGACCCCCCTGGGCTCGGGGTCCGGGGTGAGCGGCGTTGACCCACGCAGGTAGCGGGGGGGGTTGGTGAGGTGCGGCCGGCGGCCGGGCGGCGGTCGCGTGCGGAACTGGGCCGGCCGGCACCCGGCGACGAGTTCGTGTCGGCCGCCGAGTTCGCCGTACTTCGTGCCCAGCTGCAGGAAGCGCTCGAGACGATCGACGCGATCCGTGCGGGCGACGTCGACGCGCTTGTCATCGGCCCTCCCGGCGAGGAGCGCCTCTACACCCTGACCAGCGCCGACCGCACCTACCGGCTCCTCGTGGACGGCATGAACGAGGGCGCCGCGACCGTCTCCTCGAGCGGTGTGATCCTGTATGGCAATGCCCGCCTCGGGGCCATGGTCGGCCGCGCGCCGGCCATGCTTGCCGGCACGGATGCCCTGGAGTTGACCAGGGGTGCCGATCGCGCGACGCTCGCGCGGCTCCTCGAGAGCGGGGGCGACGAGCCCGCCACCGCCGACCTCGAGCTCGCGACGGCGGACGGAGGCCGCCTTCCGGTCCTCGTGTCGGTGAGCTGCGTCGATCTGGACGGGGCCCGTGTTCGGGTCGTGGTCGCCACCGACATCTCCGTCGTGCGGGAGGCGGAGCGCGAGGTGATGGACGCACATCAGGGCCTCCAGAGGAGCGAAGCGCTCCTGCGTGAGACGCAGGCCGTCGCCCATGTTGGCGGCTGGGAGCTGGACGTCCTGGATGACAGGCTGCGCTGGACGGACGAGACCTACGTCATCCACGAGACCTCGCCGGCGGAATACAGCCCCACCGTCCCCAGCGCAATCGCGTTCTATGCACCGGAATCGGTCCCCCGCATCAGCGCCGCGGTGCGGGATGCCGTCGAGCACGGCACCCCCTACGACCTCGAGCTCGAGCTGATCACCGCCAAGGGCCGTCGGATCTGGGTGCGTGCCACGTGCAGGGCGACGGTGGATGCCCAGGGACGGACGACCAGGCTCGCGGGTGCGTTCCAGGACATCAGCGAGCGCCGGGCCGCGGATGCCGCGCTCCGCGAGAGCGAGGAGCGGTTCCGCTCGGTCGTCGAGGGCTCTCCCGACGCCATGTTCCTCACCGGCCTGGACGACCTGCGGATCCGCGCCGTCAACCCGGCCGCCTGTGCTCTCCTCGGGTGCAGCGCCGACGAGCTGATCGGGAAGCACATCTCCGAACTGGTGCCGCCCGCCGACGAGGCGACCCAGGCCCGGCGAGCGGATGCCCTGAGGGCCGGACACCTCGTGCGCAGTGAGGTACGCCTGCTGCGCCCGCACGCCCCCCCGTTCGACGCCGAGATCGCCCACGTCGTGCTCCCCGACGGACGCATCCTGTCCACGGTTCGCGACATCTCCGATCGGAAGCGAGCCGAGGCCGAGCGGACGCGCCTGCTCGCAGCCATCGAGCACGCCCCCGACCCGCTCCTGCTCGTGGATCCCGACGGGCGCATCGTCTACGCCAACCGCGCCCTCGAGGTTGTGTCGGGCTACGAGCGCGCGGAGCTCGCGGGCCGTCTCACCCAGATATTCGGCGGTCCGGGGCACACGAGCCTCCCGGTGGAGGTCTGGCAGGGAATCCTGGCGGGCCGGCCCTGGGCCGGCGAGATCCCGGCCCTGCGGGCCGACGGGAAGACCTACACCCTGGAATGGACGATCGCCGAGGTGCACGACGACGCCGGTGCGCCCCTCGGGTTCATCGCGAGCGCCCGCGACCGCTCCGTTGAGAAGGCCCTCCAGGCGCAGCTCGCGCAGTCCCAGCGGCTCGAGGCGGTGGGCGAACTGGCGGGCGGCATCGCGCACGACTTCAACAACCTGCTCACCGCGATCCGCGGCTATGCCCAACTGATCCAGCGCGGCCTGGGGGCCGACGATCCCGCCCGCGCCGACGCCGAGCAGGTCATCGGCGCTGCCGATCGGGCCGCTGCGCTCACCCGCGGCCTGCTCGCCTTCAGCCGGCGCCAGGTCCTCGCACCGCGCATCGTCGACCCGGCCGAGGTGGTCGACGGCATCGCCCCGCTCCTCCGCCAGCTCCTCGGTGCGCACATCGAGCTCAGCACCGCCGTCACGCCCGGTGGCGGGCACGTCAGCGTCGACCCCTCCCAGCTCGAGCAGGTGATCGTCAACCTCACGGTGAACGCCCGCGATGCGATGCCCGAGGGCGGGCAGCTCATGGTCGAGCTCACGGACGTCGAACTCGACGCCGCGTACGTCGCGACCCATCCCGAGGCGACGGTGGGCCCCCACGTGCAGCTCGCCGTCTCCGACACGGGGATCGGCATGGACTCTGCGACCCAGGCGCGCATCTTCGAGCCGTTCTTCACCACCAAGGAGACAGGCCGGGGGACGGGCATGGGCCTGGCCACGGTGTACGGCATCGTCAAGCAGTCGGGCGGCTCGATCTACGTGTACAGCGAGCCCGGGCACGGCACGACGTTCCGGGTGTACTTCCCGCGCGTCGCAGGCACGGCCGCCCCGGCCGTGGCGGAGCCCATCGAGCCCCGTCCGTCGGCGGCCGGGTCCGAGACGATGCTGCTCGTGGAGGACGATGCGGCGGTCCGCGGCTTCGCGCGCCGCACGCTCGAGGCACAGGGGTACGAGGTGCTCGAGGCGGGGAGCGGGGCCGAGGCGCTCGCGCTCGCGGACGCCCATGCGGGAATGATCGATCTGCTCGTCACCGACGTGGTCATGCCGGGCCTGCAGGGCCACCGGCTCGCCGAGCAGCTGAGGGCCGCCCGACCAGGTCTCCGTGTCCTCTACGTCTCGGGCTTCACCGAGAACTCGGTGATTCACCGTGGCGTGGCCGCCGAGGGGATCGCCTTCCTCGCCAAGCCGTTCAGCGCCGAGGCACTGGGGCGAGCGGTGCGCGCCGCCCTTGATCGTCCGGCATGACCGCCGACACGACCGCCGACCGCGGGGACCCGTCGGCAGGGCTGGCGGCGCCCATCCTCATCGTTGATGACGAGCCGGCCGTGCGGGCCCTGTTCGCGCGCGTCCTGCAGGAGGCGGGCTATGCCGCCCTCGAGGCAGCCGACGGGATCGAGGCCCTCGAACTGCTGGAGCGCCACGAGGTCGCGCTGGTGCTGCTCGACAGCACGATGCCCCGCCTCGACGGCGCCGGGGTGATCCGCGCCGTGCGTGCCCGCCCGGCGACACGCACCCTGCCCGTCATCCTGGTCACCGCCAAGGCGAACCTCGAGGATCGGGTGGCGGGCCTCGAGGCGGGGGCCGACGACTACCTTGCCAAGCCGGTCGTGCTTGATGAACTGATTGCGCGCATCGGTGCCCAGATCCGCCACCACGCCGCCTGGACCGAAGCGGTCGCGCGGGAAGCGGCGGAACGACGCTCCATGACCGCCGCGCTGCGTCGCGTGCGGACCGACGACGTCCCCGAACACATGGCGCGTGCGTTGGTGGCGGAGCTGCGCCCTGCCCTCGGGCTGGAGGGGCTCGCCCTCGCCAGCTATGCGCCCGACGGGGCGCTGATCCCGATGGGGGTGGATGGGAGCTGGCCGGGGCGCTTCCGTCCCGGCGACCCTGTGGAGGCGGGCATCGCGCGTCGACTGCGCGATCGCGTGGCCCAGGGCCCATGGGTGCTCGACCAACCTGCGCGCAGCGGCGAGGCGGCGCCGGGGCTTGGGACCGTGGCCGCCCTGCCCCTCGAGGGACCTGACGGCCCGTTCGGGCTGCTGGCGCTCCGCGTGGCATCCGCTCCCGACGGAGTCCGCGCGTTCGCCCGCCGCATGCCCCTGTTCCTGGAGCTCGCCGATCTGGTGGCCACGATGTTGCTCCCGGGCCTCGCGGCCGACGCAGCGCATCGTCATGCGCGTGGCACGCTGGAGGGCATCATCGCCGCGCGCGCCTTCGTCCCGTACGTCCAGCCGGTGGTCTCGCTCGCCGATCGCACCGTCGTCGGGTACGAGGCGCTCACCCGCTTCTCGGACGGGACTGCACCAGACGCCCGCTTCGCCGACGCCGAGCGTCTCGGCCTCTCCGACGAGCTCGAGCGCGCCACGCTGGCGGCCGCCGCCGCTGCCGCGGATGGCCTCCCCGATGGCACCTTCCTCGCGCTCAACGTCTCCCCCTCGTTCCTGCTGGGCGCGAACCTCTCCGAGCTCCTCCCCGGCGTCGGGCGTGACATCGTGCTCGAGATCACCGAGCATGCCCCGATCCACGACTACGGCGCGGTGCGCGCGGCGCTCGAACGGCTCGGCCCGCGCGTGCGGGTGGCGGTCGACGACGCGGGATCTGGATATGCCAGCCTGCGCCACATCCTGGCCCTGCGACCCGCCTTCGTGAAGCTCGACATGGGTTGGGTCCGCGACATCGACGCCGACCCGGCGCGCCAGGCTCTCGTGGCGGGCCTCGTGCACTTCGCCGCCGAGGTCGGCTGCGCGCTCATCGGTGAGGGCATCGAGACCGAGGCCGAACGGGCGGTCCTGCGCCGCCTCGGGGTGACACTCGGCCAGGGCTACCTGTTTGGACGGCCGGCATCCCTGGCAGCCGCGGCCGCCGAGCCGGCGATGCCACGCTCCGGCGTCATGGCCCCCGGCTCGCCCATCGGCTGATCGAGGATCTGCTCCGCCGGCACGATCGCGGTCCCGGCTGATGTCCTACGCTCGGAGAAACCGGAGGAGGCGTCGCATGGCTGCGCGTACGGTGCTCGTTCTCGGAGGTGGCGTGGGTGGTCTCGTGGCCGTCCGGGAACTGCGCCACAAGCTCGAGCCGCACGATCGGGTGGTGCTCGTCGAGCGGGAGCCCGACTACCTGTTCCAGCCGTCGCTGCTCTGGCTCATGGTCGGGCGGCGGCGGCGGGCCGACCTGTCGCGGCCCATGTCCGCGCTCCTCGCGCCGGGGGTCGAGCTCGTGCGGGCCGAGGTGCGGGGCATCGATCCGGCCGGCTGTTCGGTCGGGACGAGCGCCGGGCGACTGACCGGCGACGGGATGCTCGTGGCCCTCGGCGCAACACTCGCCCCCGAGGCGAGCCCGGGCTTCGCGGAGGCCGCCCACAACATCTTCACGCTCGACGGCGCGCTCGGCTGCGCCCGGGCGCTGGAGGGGTTCCGGGGCGGACGGCTCGTGGTGGCGGTTGCCGGCCTCCCCTACAAGTGCCCCGCGGCCCCCTACGAGGCCGCGCTCCTGCTCGACGACGAGCTGCGCCGCCGCGGGGTGCGCGGGCCGGCCGAGATCGAGCTCTACACGCCCGAGCCCCAGCCGATGCCGGTGGCGGGCCCGGCCATGGGCGAGGCGGTGAGCCGCATGCTGGAGGCCCGCTCGATCCGGTTCCATCCGCGATCTCCGATCGAGCGGTTCGAGCCCGGGACCCGCGAGATCGTGCTGGCCGACGGGGCGAGGGTGGGCTATGACCTGCTCGTGGGTGTGCCGCCCCACCGGGCCCCGTCCGCGCTGCGCGACTCGGGGCTCGTCAACGACGCGGGCTGGGTCATGGTGGACCCGCGCACCCTCCGGACGAGCTTCGAGCGCGTGTACGCGGTGGGAGATGCGACCTCGATCACCCTCGCCAACGGCAAGCCGCTCCCGAAGGCGGGCGTGTTCGCGCACGCGGAGGCGGTCGCGGCGGTCGGGGGACTCGCCGCGGCGCTGGCCGGTGCGACGAGCGGGCAGGCGTTCGACGGCCACGGCTACTGCTGGCTCGAGACCGGGGAGGGGCGCGCGGCGTTCGCCGACGGCGACTTCTATGCGGAGCCCGATCCGGTCGTGGCTCTGCGCCGGCCGGGCCGCGTCTGGCATGCCGGCAAGGTCCTCTTCGAGCGCTACTGGCTCTCGAGCGGCCTCGCGCACCGGCTCTCCGCCGCCGCCCTCAGCGGCGCCGGTGGACTGGTGGGCGTCCGCGCAGAGCTGTAGGCGGGTTGTCGGCGGCACGCGGCCTTGATCCGATCTTGATGGTCAGGCGCACGGCGCCTTGAGCTTGCCGTGCAACCATCGTCGAAGCGAGCGGGAATCCGCCGCGGGGCCGGTATCGGATCGTGGCGCAGAGGAGTCTTGAGATGATGTGGGGCGCAGGTTTCGGGATGGGCCTGGTCGGTTGGCTGTGGATGCTCGGCGGGCTGATCCTGGTGGCCGCTCTCGTCGCCCTCGTCGTGCGCGCCCTGAGCGGCCCGACGTATCCCGAGGAACGCGGGTCCGCGAGAATGAGCGCGCTCGACATCCTGCGGGAGCGCTACGCCCGTGGCGAGATCACGGAGGCCGAGCTCGAGCAGGCGAAGAAGGCCCTGGGGTATCGGTCATGAGCCACCGGATGCTGGGCCGGCTGGGCGCCGCACTGGTGGGGCTGGGCCTCATCCTCCTGGTCGCGGGCACGGTCCTCGGAGGGCTCGGTCCTGCCGGCGGGTTCTCCTCGCCGGGTGCGGGCGCGAACCGGGGCCCGTTCGGGGCCATGGGGCCGGGCATGATGGGCGGCCTGTGGGCCGGCAACACCGGCAGCGCACCCGGGCCTGGTGCCGCTGGCTTCGTCGCCGGCACGCCCGCCGCGCCGCGGGTGGTCCACGTCCTCGCCGGCCCCGGGTACACGTTCAGCCCCGCCGACGTCCGGATCGTCGCCGGCGAGACGATCACGTTCGAGGTCACGACCGTGGGTCCGATGGTCCACGAGTTCAAGGTGGGGCCGGCGGCCGAGGTGGCGGCCGACGCGGCTGCGGCGCCCGAGATCGCCGACATCGGCATGATGGAGACGAAGTCGCTCACATACACGTTCACTGGCTCGGGGCCGTTCGCGTTCGCCTGCCATGAGCCGGGCCACTACGAGGCGGGCATGCGCGGGACGATCACGATCGTCTTGTAGGCGCCGCGGGCGATCGCCGTGCCCGAGGCCTCGCCGGTTCGGATCGGGCCGTCGAGCTATGCCCGGTGGCGGGCGACGACCCTCGGCGCCCTCACCGACGCGCTCGAGGAGCGGCTCATCACCGAGCTCCTCGGCGAGGTCGACGGTCGTCGGGTGCTCGACGCGGCCTGCGGCGACGGCGCGCTCGCGCGGACGCTTGCCCGCCATGGAGCGAGCGTGGTCGGGCTCGACGCAGACCCGGCGATGGTCGAGGCGGCCCGACAGGCCGCCGCCGATGCCGGGCTCGGGGCGACGTTCGTCGCGGGGGAGCTCGCGCGATTGCCGTTTCCGGACACCTCGTTCGACGTCGTGGTCGCGGTCACCGTGCTCTGCTTCGTCCCCGGCGCGACGGCTTCGATCCGGGAGCTCGTCCGCGTCCTGCGGCCCGGCGGCCGGCTCGTGCTGGGAGAGCTCGGCCGCTGGAGCACCTGGGCCGCGCTCCGTCGCGTTCGGGGCTGGCGTGGGTCGGCCACCTGGCGGGCGGCCCACTTCCGGACCGCCACGGAGTTGCGCGGGATGCTCGAAGCTGCCGGCCTCACGGTCGAGACCGGCCGCGGGGCGGTCGACTACCCGCCGCTCGGGCTCGCCGCGCGTGTGCTCGCACCCATCGACGCCTCAATCGGGCGGCGGACGACACTCGGGGCCGCGTTCCTCGCGCTTGCTGCGACAAGACCTCCGATCTGAGGTCGTTACTCCGTCGCGAAGGCGCGCACCAGCGCATCGATGACCGCGAGAGCATCGTGCGCCCCGTTCGCCCGACCCTTCTCGAAGTCGCCCTCGCGCTGGGCCAGCGCGTTCGTCACGTGGGCAACGCAGATGACGGCACGCTGCCGCGCCTGCGCGAACGCATAGAGGGCGGCGGCCTCCATCTCGACCGCGACGACACCCTCGCCGCGGCGGGCGGCGATGAGCGACGCCGTTTCGCGGAATGGCGCGTCGGTCGTCCAGCTCGAGCCACACGCGATGGCAACACCGGCCGTCGCCAACATGTTCTGCGCTCGGGCGAGGAGGTTCGGATCGGCCGCCGCGAAGCGACCAGGCGGCAGATAGTGATGGCTCGTGCCCTCGTCGCGGAGGGCGCGCTCGATCACGACGAAGTACGGCGGCGTGCCGATGGGTGCGATCTGGCCCGCCGAGGTGATGCTCACGAGCAGCGCGCAGCCGGAGGCGAACAGCTCCTCCGCGACGAGCACCGCGAACGGGGCGCCGACCGCGCCGCCGACGATCCCGAAGCGCGTGCCGTCGTCGACGACGAAGAGCTCGGTGTGATAGCAGGCCCAGGCCGGATCGCGCGTGGCCCGGCCGGAGGCGACGAGCTCGCGGACGATGTCGCCGTCGGGATCGAGGACGCAGACGGCCGGGACATCGCCGCTCGGCAACCCCTTCTGGCGGCGCGCCTCGCGGAGCAGGTTCTCCGGGGTGAACGCCGACGGCTCCGCGTAGTCGCGGTCGTCGCCGAGCGGGATCGTCATGCCGGGGTGAGCGGGGCGGGAAGCGGTCCGACTGCCTCGAGCGCGCGCTCCATCTGCGAGGCGACGGTCCGGATCTCGGCCTCCGTGGTCGGCCGGCCGAGGCTGAAACGGATCGCGCCCATCCCCACCTCGGGCGCCACGCCCATGGCGGCGAGCACGGGCGAAAGCTCCACGCGCCCGGCGT
>JAJYJR010000114.1:0-1170 GCA_021789355.1 Chloroflexota bacterium
CTCCTCGGAGGTCATCGGTCACCCGCCCAGGAGCGATCGCAGGGGAGCATGGACCGTGGGAGCACGCTGGATCCGCGGACTGGGTGTCGCCGGGGTGATCCTCGGCCTGGCGGTGAGCGGCGCGACGAGCCAGATCGGCGCCGGACCGCTGGTCTCGGTCTCCCACACGATCCGTCCCCTGGTCGGCGCGTCGAGTCGCCTCGATGTGGGAGCCCTGCTGCGGACCGGCCATCTGTCCGCCCCCGACGCGGCCGGTCCGTCGTTGGTCGGACCATCGCTCCAGAGCGTCGCGCACATCACCCATGGGACCGACCAGGCCGCAACCAGCGCCGCGGGCACCTCGCAGAACTGGTCCGGCTACATCGCCGGACCCGGCCCCTAGACGAGCGCGGCCGGGACGTTCAGCGTGCCGCACCTCGCGGCGACGCCCACCGTGTCGGTGGCATCCGAGTGGGTGGGCATCGACGGCGTGGCCCCGGACCGCTCACTGATCCAGGCCGGGGCCGACGAGCTCTACAACCCGGCCACCCAGCGCGTCTACACGCAGGCCTGGTGGGAGATCCTGCCGGCCCCCAGTGTCCCCATCCTGAGCCTGGCGGTCTCGCCCGGCGACAGCATCAGGGTGACGATCCGCCAGCTGGCCGGGGCGCAGTGGGCCATTACCGTGAGCGACATCTCGACCGGCGGATCGTTCACCATCGAGCCGACCTACCGGGGCCCCGCCGCCTCGGCCGAGTGGGTCGTCGAGGCTCCCACCGACGGCACCACGGGCGAGGAATACCCGCTCGGCGCGTACAGCCCCCCGGTGCTCTTCCGCGACCTGCAGGCCGCTGGACCGGAGACCACCCTCACCCCGGTGGCGATGGTGCAGGGCGGCGCCACGGTCTCGACGCCCTCGGCGCTGACCGCCACCGGGTTCAGCGTGTCGTATGTGGGGCCGGCTGCCGGTGGCGCGGCTGCCGACGCCACGCCCGCACCGACGCCCGCGCCCAGCCTACTCGTGTACACCATCCCACCCGGGCAGCAGTTTCGCCTCATCCTGATCGGCGGCCCGCCGGGTCTCTCGGCCGAATGGCAGGTGTCGCCGGATCGGATCACCTGGACGCCCCTCATGACCGTGACATTCGACGCCGCGGGGGAGGCGCCCACCACCTTCGCGCCGACGGCCAC
>JAJYJR010000114.1:1180-11986 GCA_021789355.1 Chloroflexota bacterium
ACGGCCACGGCCTTCTATCGACTCTACGTCCCGAGCCTCGCCCAGGCCGAGCCCTGGACCCTCGAGCTCGTCGTGCCACTGGTGGGCAACATCCCGACGATCTTCACGGTGACCGCGGGTGCGCCGGCCACCCTCACCGAGGCCGGCCCGCCGAACAGCGAGTTCACCCTCGAACGCTCGTTCGACGCACGGATCTGGATGGCGCTCGCGCAGCTCACCACCGACGCGGCAGGCACGGCGACGTACACGTTCACGCCGGACGCCACCGCCTACTACCGCGCGCAGTTCCCGGACGGCACCGCCGCCGCCGGCCTGGGCGTCGTGCTCCCGCCCCTCTCGTCGGGGATCGTCCTCGCCGGGCCGCCGGTCATCACCTGGGGCACCGGCGCCACCCTCCGCGTCTCGGTCGGCACCGGCGGGAACCGCGCGGTCGAGATCCTGGCGACCCGGGACGCCATCGCCTGGACCCGCGTCGCGCTGCTCACCACCGACGGGCAGGGCACGGCGTCGGTCACCATCCGGCCGACCACCACCGCCTGGTATCGGGCGGTGGTCACGGAGGATCACGACCTGCCCGCGGAAACCAGCGCCGCGATCCGCGTCGTGGTCCGCCAGCTCGCGCTGGCGAAGGGTGCCGGCCGGCCGGTGACGGTGCCACGCGGAGCACCGGCGACCTTCTCGGACGTCCTTCGCCCGGACCGGCCCGGGCTGCCGGTCCCGGTCGCCACCTTCCGTCTCCTGCGCTGGACCGGCGCCCGCTGGCAGCTCGTCCGCTCGATCGTCGCGGCGGCCGATGCGTCGGGGGTGGCCCGGCTCACCGCCGCGTTCGACACGAACGGGCCCTGGTCGGGCACGGCGATGGACGAGGCGATCCCGGACCAGGCGACCAGCGCATGGACCGCGGCCTGGCGCCTCGTGGTGCGCTAGGTGTGATTCACGGACACGTTGTTGACGAGCACCTGCATCGGCGTGCGTCCTCCGAGGGCGGTGTGGGGACGGCCGTGGTTGTAGTGGTGGAGCCAGACAGGCAGCGCCGCCAGGCGCTCCTCGTTGGAGCCATAGGCGCGGGCGTACGCCCACTCGTCGAGCATCGTGCGGTTGAAGCGCTCGGACTTCCCGTTCGTCTGGGGCCGGAAGGGCCGGGTGCGCAGGTGGCGGGCGGAGAGCTCCTGCAGCGCCCCGGCGAAGGCCCGCGAGGCCGTGTAGTTCCTGGCGTTATCGGTCATCACCCGCTCGATGCGCACCCCGAGACGGGCGAAGTAGGCCCCCGCGTGGCGCAGGAAGCAGGCGCAGGTGACCCCGCGCTCGTCGTCGAACACCTCGACGAAGGCGACCCGGCTCGCATCGTCGAGGGCCTGGTGCACGTAGTCGTAGCCGGCGTGCGCCCGGGGCGTCCCGTGGCCCCGGCCCCGGACGCGCCAGCCACCGCCCGCGGGGATGCGCCCGAGCTTCTTGACATCGAGGTGGAGGAGTTCGCCCGGGCGCTCCCGGACATAGCGGATGGGAATACCGGTGGGTCGGTCCCGGTCGCGCAGGCGCGAGAGACCCTGGCGGCGCAGCACGTCGCCGATCGTGGAGCGCGGGACATCGAGGATCGGCGCGAGCCGGTGGGGACCATAGCCCAGCTCGTGGCGGGCGGTCAGGATCGACCGCACGGTCTCGGCCGGCAGGGCTCGCGAGATCCGCAGGGGCCGCGAACTGCGGTCCTCCAGACCGGCCGACCCAAACTGCCGGTAGCGGCGCACCCACTTCGAGGCGGTCTGGCGCGACACCCCCGCCGCCTCCGCGGCGCGGGCGAAGGTCCAGCCCTCCAGTGCGACGCGATCGACCAGGAGCTGCCTGCCGAACACGGTCAGCTTGGCCCTACGATGTCCCACGAGAGCCCCTCCCTCGGTGTGAGCTGGTTACCCACCCCGAGTCTGGAGAGGCTCTCCTCCGTCAACAACCTATTCGTGAATCACACCTAGCGCTTCGCCAGCCGCGAGGCGATGGTGTGGTCGGGGCGACAGGAGTGGCGACGACGATAACCATGTCATCGCGGGCCAAGGTCTTTGCGCTGCGGCCGTCAGCGTAGTCGCTCTGCCGTTGGGGTCGCGGGACAGGTGGTGACGCGTGCCCTCTCTGCCACGCCAATGCGATGTGGCCCAGGGCGAGTCGACTTCAGTTCACCTGCCCAGACAAGGTGCTGTGACCACGGGTGGCTATGGCCGCTGCGTCGAGCCGCCATCTGAGGCTACGGCAGCGGCGCGCACCGTGCGGTTGACCCTCCGTCGAGTAGAGTCCGTTGTCGAATGCGGCCCATGGCGTCCACGACTTCGTGCCGGCGTTGACCTTGCCGCGGACCCTGGCTTGGGTGCAACGCCAGCCCGCTGGCCAAGGTCTGCAGGGTCACGGAATTCAGCGCCATCCTCATCTGCCGACGGAGATGGCACGATGCCAGGCACTAGATCGTCAAGCGCTTCGGATGTGCCTGGCGCCACCAGTCCGCGAGCTCGGCGCAATAACAGAGTTGGGGTCAACCCGAAGCTCGCCGCGATGCCGAGCTCAAAGGGATGCGTTTGGAGACTGAAGATGTCCGCCAAGTACGAGGCCGATGCGGTCGTGCCGACATCCGTTCGTCCGAAGGCCGTGAGGATCCCGACGAGTGCCACGCCGCCGACCCCCGCCACGCCCGACAGAAGAGCAACCTCCAGCAGCACAGCGGTGGCCAGCCCGTAGTCCTCGACATGTGACGGGCGGACACTTGCGGCACGTCCCTGGTCGTACAGCCTCTTGAACAACCCCACAGCCGCCGCAGTGAGGAAGTACACCGCGGCAGCAATCACGTACGCGGCTGGCACGTCTGCCATCAAAGCCAACGCCATGAGCAAGTACATGGTCAGGCCCAGGAACGTGGTCGTCTTCAGGAGATCGTTTCGGCTTCGCACGATCGCGTCAGACTCACCGTCATGCGCCTCGTCAATTCGCTGACGTGCGAGGCGAGCGATTGAGCGACCGCGGTCTGACCCGGAGCGGCTGACGAGCGCCCACTCCGCGGTACGTAGCCACTCCGCGACGTGGTCTCGCTGACTCGCGGGGATCCTAAGGGTTGCAAGACGGAACTGATCGTGCCAGACGCGCATCAGCACAACCTCGCTCCGCTCGAAAAGCATGAGGTCCTGTGCGACGCGATGGAGTGTCTTCTTGATCCAGACGTAGCCTGTCTGATCGATCCAGTGGCTACCACGCAGCCGCTCTGGGGCCGTCTCGAATAGGATCGCGCGGCAGCGGGTCAGGTGTTCGATCATCCGTTCGAGAGCAGACTCCTGGATCAGCGACCAGCTTAAGTCTGAGTGGGTCGTCAGGGTCCGAACGGTGCGCTCCAGGGCAGCGCACCGATCCTGCAGCTCTCCGAATTCGTGGGCGTTGGCCCGGTCAATCTGCGCATTGGTTCGGCCGAGGTAGACCAGGAGCAGCCATACCGGCACGGACACGACCATTCCGACCGGGACTGCGAACTGGTGCCACCAGGCCGATGGACCGCCGATCAGATAGGCGCCAATCGAAGCCGCGCCCAGAATCCCGGGCATGGGCGGGGAGGTGTGGACAAGCAGTGCGGTCAGAGTGCCAGTGGTGGGGGATGCGCGAAGCACGAAGTATGCCGCCAGAGCTGCAACCGCGCAGAATGCCAGACCCACCCCATAGATCAGCGCGACCGGAGCCACGTCACTCGGACTGAGGGTGACATGGAACGCGATGGAGGCGACTACACCGATCGAAGTCACACAGCCGAGGAAGAAGATGAGAAGCAGGGCACGTGCCCGCCTAACCGCGGGTTCCCGAGCGGCGCCCACGTCCTCTCTCGGGACGGGGACAAGTCCTTCCAAACGCTGGTACCAGCGCCGACTTGGGGGTTGCTCCTTCGATCCAGTCATCCGCCAGGCCTCCTCGGTCCCGTAACCTGCATGTGCAATGGTGCCCCCACGCAACGTCTCTGTCAAGGCTCTGGGTCTTCTCTGGGATGCTATTGTCACGCGCGCGGGACTGAGAGTGTGGTAGGATCTAAGTCCGTGGGGAAGGCGATGGATCGCGACCGAAGACAGGATCCGCGGCTCGTCCCCCCCGTGTGCCGGCCCGCCCACGATGGCAAGCGAGGTAAACCATGGCTGCTCTTGCCGCCCCATGGCTGGACAGCATCGACTCATACGCCAAGCCTGAGTCGTCGGTCGCCAGCGACCTGACGGTGATCAGCGACTTCTTCGGCATCAAGACAACCGGCAAGACCATGGCGGATCTGGTTGGCTCCACGAGCTCATCGCTTTGGCGAGGCGCTCGGGCGGGCCTGCCGCCGGGCAGTCGCGTGGCAGCTAGGATCAGCATCCTCGCCGCCTTTGTCCTCGAGACGAGGGGTTACTACAGAGACAACGACAAAGCCGTGCCAGAAGCATCGGACGCCTACAGGTGGTTGATGTCCGGCCGGATGGACATCGGCCATGGGCCGGAACGTGTCTTCGATGTCCTGAAGGACGAAGAGAAGGCGCAGCGTGCCCTCAGCGACATCCGAGCCCGACGGCATGGATAGAGGCTCGGCCCGAGCGGCGTGTCCTCAAGTCTGACCAATCTGCCGGACCCAGACTAGGCCCCGACGCACAGGCACGCGGCGCGAGCAGCCGGCCGTCAGCGCAGGCGGTCGGCGAGGTCGTCTGCGATCCGCCCAAGTCGGACTTGCCATGTTCGGCGGGCGACGCGACGATTGAGGCGTTCCCGGTCGGCTGCATCGTGGGGCGCCGTAACAACGAGACCCGAAGCGTCTCCCACCGCTTCGAGCGATGGCAAGGAATACGGACAGTCGGGCTCGCACCCACGTTCATCACGCCTGAGATCAGCGCTCGCAAGGTGGAAATGCAACGCGCCGAGATCTGCGACACCCGAGGGCGCGGCCATCAGGGCCACGAACTGCGCGAGCTCCAAGGACGCCGCACCTAGAGAGAACGCGAAGACGTTCTCGTTCATTCGCAGCGGATGGTCGGCAGGCAAGCCCTCGATGTATCCCGGCGAGTCGACGTATCCGTCCCGTTCGGCCTGAACAAGTGCGGGATCGTACTGGCCGAGGCACTCCAGGCAGCGTCGGCCCGGCGCGGCAACGTGGGCACGCCAGTCGGCGTCACGCAACGCGCGTCCGCCCAGGGTCCGAACCTTCACCCCTCCGTCGATCACCGGGATGAGGTGGGCATAGGCCGCGAAGTTGAGCACCGCCCGAGGCCACGGACGATCGACGCAGCTGAACAGGAGGTCGCAGTCGAGGGCCGCTCGGAATCCGGCCTCCTCGACGACGCTCCGCTCGTCGGGGACGATATCGGGCTGGGCCGCGGTGCTACTTCGGCGGAGCGCGCGCGCAAGAACCTCGACCTTCGAGCGGGCCAGACGGACGTCCCGTTCGGTCGCATGCAGGAGACGGTCGAGGTTCACCTCCTTCACGGTGTCGTAGTCGAAGAGCTCGATGTGTCCGACCCCCGTCCGCGCGAGCCCCTCGGCGACCATGCTCCCCACGCTGCCAGCGCCGACCACGCCGACCCGCAGTCGGGCGAGCATCGCCTGGACACCGGGGCCCCACGCTGCGACCGAGCGCGCCTGGCTTCCGCCCGCAGCCGGAGCCGGCCGGAGCGCGTCGTTGAAGGACACCTCCATGCGCTCACCGACCACCCGCACCGTCTCGCAGTCGACCCGCTGGTAGTCGTGGGGGCCGCGCCGCTCCCAGAAGCGAGCACTCAACGTCGAGTCACCCGAGAGCGTGAGTCCCACAAGAGGCAGTCCGGTAGCAGCCAGCACCGCCGGGGCCATCCCATGCTCCGCGCGCTCGTCATCAGGGCTCGTCCCCTGCCAGCCCCGACCACCCGGGTGAGAGTGGATGAAAGCGAGGCCGCTGCCCGCCTCGAGAGCCGTGCCAATCGACCTCTCCAGGTATGCGGGCTCGAAGCTCGCGTTGCCATGGACGTGTCGGTCCCCCTCGATAGGGCTGAGAACGTCAGCGACGAGTGCCGTCGTGCGGTTCGCACCGCTGCTGGGATGCCAGAGCAGGAAGGCCAGGTCTTCCTGATGGTCCGCTCGGAGCAGCTGGCCACGCAGCCGCGCAAACAGTCCGGTGGTCAGGGCGGCCGATCTCATGACAGCGTCGCGAACAAGTGAGCGATGTGCGCCATGTAAGCGCGCGCATTTCGGGCGCTCTGCCCCCAACCGGGGAACGGCCGGCTCCAATACTCCCAGTCGTCTCCGAACTGAGGCGCCGGATGAACCGCTCCCATCGGGTGCCCCTTGCTGCCATCCGGATTGATCGGGAGCAGGCGAGGTCGCACACAAGGCCCGCCCGGGCACGAGAGGTTGTAGTCGCCCGGCACCACGAACCCGAGCGTTACCGCCTCTCCGGCTCGGGCGCCGACGGGCACCTCGTACGGAAAGGTCACTCGCCCGTCCCCGAGCTCCGTCACTGCAAGACCCAGCGCGCGGAGCTCCGTCACGAAGTCACTCGCAGCCATCGCCTACGACACCGGCGTCGGCCCAGTCGAGACCGAGATGAACTTGGCGTCCTCATGGACGTGGATCGGCGTATCCGGCTCCGCTTCGTAGGACACGCGGTGGCGACCATCGATCTGCACCAGGTAGTGGGTCGCCGGGTCGATCTTTGCGAGGGTCAGGATCTGACGCGGCGTCAGCTCTCGCGCCGTGGTCGTCACCTGCTCGCCGTCGACCGTGAAGTCAATGGAATGGTCGTTGTGCTGGTCAGGCACGTCGCTGTGTGTATCCATCGCTCGGACCTCGCTGTGGGTTGCGGCGCGTCGAGCCGCCTCTACGACGGCTCCGTGCCAAGAGAAGGATATACCAAATAGGTACATCCTACAAGAGGTTGACCGAATACCTTATACTCACCAAGTTCATGGTATCTGACTCAAGTGGTACGCGTGGACCTCGCCTTTCGCACGAGACAGCTGCAGCGCCGATGCTCCTCCGAGGGCCTGATGGTCAGGACCTGGGGAGCGGAGACCGCGCGGCGCCTCGGGCGAGTGCTCCATCAGCTCGAAGCGGCCGAGACACTCGCCGAGATGGCGACCCTTCCACAGCTGCGCTGCCACGAATTGCAGGGGGATCGTGACGGGCAGATCAGTCTCGATCTGACGCACCCACTCAGGCTGATCGTCGAGGTGGCAATGGATCCCGTCCCCCGCAAAGTCGACGGCGGGCTGGACTGGAGCCAGGTGTCCGCCGTGATTGTGGTGGAGGTCGCAGATACTCACTAGCCCAACAGGGACGGAAAGGAGAGTGTCCGGGTGGCCAACTCTGCGCTGCAGACGACCTACCCCTACCGACCTGACTACGCGATCCCGCCCGGCGAGACGCTGCGGGACACCCTCGAGGCGGTCGACATGCCCCAGGCTGAGCTCGCCCGTCGTACCGGACTGTCAGTCAAGCACATCAACCAGATCGTGCAAGGCGCCGCACCGATCACACCGGACACCGCGCTCGCTTTGGAGCGCGTCACTGGCGTGCCCGCCCAGCTGTGGGCGCGGTTGGAGGCCACCTATCAGGCCCGGGAAGCCCGTCGGCGCGAGCGCATGACGCTTGATCCGAGCCTGTCGTGGCTCGATCGACTACCGATCCGCGACCTGGTACGTCGGGGCTATCTACCCCAAACCCATGATCGCATCGCCCTCCTGCAGGACGTGCTGACGTTCTTTGGGATCGCGAATGCGGGTGCCTGGAATGAGGTCTGGATGGCACCCGGCGCCGCCTTTCGCAGGTCCCCCGCGTTCAGCAGCGACCCATATGCAGTGGCATGCTGGCTTCGGATAGGGGAAATCGAGGCGTCCAAAATCGAGTGCCAACCGTTCGACCGCGCCCGGTTTGTTGCAGCCCTGCGCCGGATTCGATCCCTCATGGGGGCCAGTCCCGACGCGTTCGAGCCCGAGCTGGTCGGGCTGTGCCGCCAGAGCGGGGTGGCGGTGGTGTTCGTGGCGGAGATCAAAGGCGCGCGGACGAGCGGGGCAGCGCACTGGCTAAGCCCCACAAAGGCGCTGATCCAGCTGTCACTGCGCTACCGGTGGGCCGATCATTTCTGGTTCACGTTCTTCCACGAGGCAGGCCACCTTCTACTACACGGCAAGCGCGAGGCCTTCCTCGACGACGGCAGAGACGACCGAGACGTGCGGGAGCGCCAGGCTGACACGTTTGCAGCGCGGACCCTTATCCCGATCGAACACGAGCCGCAGCTTGCTCACCTGACCACGCTCGCCGCGATCCGCTCGTTCGCCGACTCCGTCGGCGTCCCGCCGGGAATAGTTGTCGGCAGGCTCCAGCGTGAGCACGTCATTCCTTTCAACGTCGGCAATCATCTCCGAGTCCAATACCAGCTCCGAGACGACGTGGGGCGGTGACGCCGGAGCCGACGTGCGCAAGCGGCGTGCCGCGCAGGGGGCTGCGGCGGTTCACGCACCCAGTATCTTCTCGGATATGGGGACCCTCGCCGGACCGCAGCGATCGCGGGAAACGAATTCTGCAGCAGCTCCGTCCGCCCGCACAAGTCGCCTGCTAGTTGCTCACACAGCCTGGGCTAAGTGCCCGGTAGCGCGGAGCACATCTGACCCCGGACGAGATCACCGCGCTGCTCGACCAGCCGCGGGGTATGCTCGGGCGGTCAGCGAGGGAGAGTCCATGGTCGAGCCTAGCGCTAACCTGCTCTACTACGGCGACAACCTGGACGTCCTGCGCCGCCACCTCCGTGACGAGTCTGTGGACCTCGTCTACCTCGATCCACCGTTCAACTCGAACGCGACCTACAACGTGCTGTTCTCAGAGCACGGCGTCCGCGCCGCGGCGCAGATCCAGGCGTTCGGGGACACATGGGAGTGGAACACCGATTCCGCGAGCGCCTATGAAGAGGTCGTCGAGCGGGGTGGAGCGGTGGCGAATGCCATGCTTGCCTTCCGTACCCTGCTCGGCGGGTCGGACATGCTCGCGTATCTCTCGATGATGGCGCCCCGACTCGTTGAGTTGCACCGGGTGCTCAAGCCGACCGGAACCATCTACCTCCACTGCGACCCGACCGCCTCCCACTACCTGAAGCTGCTCCTGGATCGGGTGTTCGGGGCCAGGAACTTCCGCAACGAAATCATCTGGTGCTACGCGGGTGGGGGAATCCCTCGCAAGGACTTCCCGCGCAAGCACGACGTGATCCTGCGGTACACCAAGTCCGATGACTACTTCTACCAGCCGATCTTCCGCCCGTACAGCCCCGGCACTGTCCAGCGAGGACGGACGCAGGTCAAGGGGGTCTACTTCGATGCCGGACTACGGCCCGAGGGAACTCCGGTCAATGACTGGTGGCCTGACGTATCGAAGATTACGAGCCCGACCGACCCAGAGAAGCTCGGTTACCCGACGCAGAAGTCCCGGGCACTCCTGGAGCGCATCCTCGTCGCGAGCAGCGAGCCGGGCGGCCTCGTGCTGGATCCGTTCTGCGGATGTGGCACGACGATCGATGCCGCGCAAGAGCTGGGCCGTCGCTGGATCGGCATCGACATCACCCACCTCGCCATCGGCCTGATCAAACACCGGCTAGCAGACCGGTACGGCCCTGAGATCGCCGCGACATACCGGGTCGTCGGAGAACCCACCACCGTTGAAGACGCGGCCGTACTCGCCCGGGAGGACCCCTTCCAGTTTCAGGCGTGGGCGCTTGGGCTCGTCGGGGCAAGGGTGGCGGGCAGTGACCGGAGGGGTGCGGATCGCGGGATCGATGGGCGGCTTTACTTTCACGATTCGGCGGGCGGGGAAACCCGCCAGATCATCTTCAGCGTCAAGGCAGGAGAGCACCTGTCCCCATCCTTCGTCCGCGACCTGCGTGGTGTGATCGAGAAGGAGCACGCGCACATCGGCGTCCTGATCACGTTTGCCGATCCGACTTCAGGCATGGAAGCTGAAGCCGCCAGCGCGGGCTTCTATGCCTCGCCATGGGGTCACCACCCGCGCCTGCAACTGAGAACGGTAGCCCAACTGCTCGACGGCAGAGGGATCGACTATCCCCACGTCGCGGGGGCCAACGTGACATTCCAGCGAGCCGAGCGGATCAAGAAAGCGGCCGAGCAGGCCGAGCTGTTCGGGGGTTAGACCGGTGGGGAAGAAGGGCCTACAGGCCCGCGAGAGTGGCAAGCCGTACCACACCGACTCGGACGAACCGAACCCTGTCTATCACAATAGCCCGCGTTGTCCGGACGGGCTCCAGATCAAGAGGAAGAACCTGCAGCCCGGAGCCGACGGGCGACCGCTCTGCGATGTCTGCGAGTGTCTGCAGCTGAAGGCGCAGGCGCGGACCGGAACATAGGCTCGCACTCCAGGCCTCTAGGCACGGCCAACGGTGAGCGGCCAGTCGCTAGCAACAACCAGCTAGGAGCCCTCGATCGGGCGAGCGATCCACGTCGAACCCCCGCTCAGGCTGGCTCGCGCGCAAGCCCGACGCCCGCACTGCGGCCACGGCGTACGATTCAGACGTGGACGAGAAGGCAGCCGGAGCGGCGGTGACTGCGCTGCAGACACAGCTGGACCGCCACCTGGCAGCGATTGACGGGATGGACCAGAAGGCTGCACTGCTGCCACCGGCGCTCGGTCTCGTCGGTGTGCTGGGAGTTGTCACCTCGGGAGCGACTGGCTGGATGAACCGCCCTGACTTCGATGGAGACTCCAACGCTTGGAGGATCATGGAGTCATGGCAGAACAGAGCAGCAGCCCGTTCCAGCGCCGGTATCCGCCCGAGCTGAAAGAGCGGGCGGTCCGCATGGT
>JAJYJR010000115.1 GCA_021789355.1 Chloroflexota bacterium
CCGACTCGACGATCTCCAGGCAGCGCCTGGCCTGGACGGCCGGATCAGGATCGCAGGAGCCGTCGGGCCAGACCGGCGCGGTCCCGCTCACGAGCACGCGATCCCCCACTCGGACCGCACGACTGAAGCCGACGACGGGCTCATACGGCGATCCTGACGAGACACGGCGGCGTTCCACTCGGGGCAGTGTACCCGGGAGCTGCCCGGTGGCCGAGGCAGCGGATGCCGCGATCGACGACCCCGTCCGGATCACCACGGCACGGGGAGTCCCCGACCCGTTCCTCCCACAGCTGCCGGATCACCCGCAGGGTGTCCGCGCGAAGCGTCCCGTTCGCGGCGGCCGCGCGCCGGCAGGGCGGGACCGGCTCCCCACCGGCACGTGCGGCACGCTTCACCTGCCACGTATGCTCGGAGGCGTGAGCCAAAGCCTCCTGCGACGCCGAACGCGAAACGCGGATGCCGCGTGGCTCCTCGAAACGTTCCTGGTGGCCGCGGTGGTCTCGTTCCTCGGGATCCGGGCATTTCTCGCGCTGACGGGCTACCCGCAGATCGGCGGCGGCGGTCTCCACGTGGCGCACATGCTGTGGGGCGGCCTGCTGATGCTGGTCGCGCTGGGCATGCTGCTGCTCTTCCTCGACCGCTCCGTCCAGCACACCGCGGCCATCATCGCCGGGCTCGGGTTCGGGACCTTCATCGACGAGATCGGGAAGTTCCTCACCGCTGACAACAACTACTTCTTCCGGCCGGCGGTCGCGCTCGTCTACGTCGTCTTCGTGGCCCTGTTCCTCGTCGGGAGGGTCGTCGTGGGACGGCGCCCGCTCACGCCACGCGAGTCGCTCGCCAACGCGCTCGACCTGCTGGAGGGACACCTCGAGCGACCGATCCGCCCGGTCGATCGGGCGAGGATCCGGGCGCTGCTCCGGCATGCGCCCCGAGACTCGTCGCTTGTTGCCGATGTGCGCCATTACCTCGACGACCTGCCAACGGCGGTGGAGCACGACTCCTGGATCGAGGCGCTCCCGGCGCGGCTGGCGGGGGCGTACGAGCGGCTCGCGGCGAACGCGTGGTTCGATCGGGCGCTCGTGGTGGCCGTCGTGGTGTACACGGCCGCTGCGGTCGTCGGCGTGCTGGCGCTGGCGCTCACCACGGGGCCGTCATCCGCCGCGGTTACCTGGACCGTGTCTCGCGCGGGCGGGAGCCTGTCGACCCTGGCGGGCGCGGCGCTCGTCGGGCGCGGCGTCCTCGCGCTCCCCGGCTCCAGGGCGAGCGCGTACCACTGGTTCCTGCGCGGCCTGCTGGTCTGGATCCTGGTCACCCAGGTGTTCGTGTTCTACGGCTCCCAGCTCGCCGGTCTGGGCGGGCTCGCCATCGACCTGCTGGCGTACGTCAGCCTCCGGTTGGCGCTCGCGGGCGAGGTCGCGGCGGGAGGAGAGCCATGAGCGAAGCGCTGACGGCGGCCCGGGTGGTCGAGATCCTCGGCTTGACCCCGCTCGTGCCGGAGGGCGGGTACGTGGGGCAGACGTGGCGCGACGAACGGTCGAGCGCGATCTACTACCTGATGGCTCACCCCGATTTCTCCGCCCTGCATCGCCTCGAACACGTCGAGATCTGGGCCCACCATCTCGGCGCACCGGTGCGCATGCTCCTGATCGACCAGGCCGGGAGCATCAGCGAGCCGGTCCTGGGCCCGGATCTCGAAGCCGGGCAGCGCCCCCAGATCATCGTACCGCCCGGCAGCTGGCAGGCGGCCGAGCCGCTCGGACCGTGGAGCCTCGTGTCGACCTTCATGGCGCCGCCGTACACGGACGCGGGCGTGTCCTTCGCGCGATGGGCCGACCTCGAGGGGCGGTACCCTGCGCACGGGGAACGCATCAGGCGCCTGTGCCGGTTCTGACCAGGGAAGTCTGACCAGGGAAGGAGCGCCACCATGACCCGGGTCGTCCCTCCGTTCGAGCCGCCCCCGGTCGATCGCCTGGTCGACCTGGCGGGGTCGGTCGCGCTGGTGACCGGGGCGACCCGTGGCATCGGGGCTGCGATCGCCGTCCGCCTCGCCGAGGCCGGCGCCGCGGTCGCGGTGGCCGCCCGATCGGCCGGCGAGGCGCCCGGCAGCACGGTCGCGCGCATCGGGGAACGCGGCGGCAGGGCGATCGCCGTGGCCCTCGACGTGACCGCCGAGGCGCAGGTGAGGCCCGCGATCGACGCGGCGGTGGCCACGCTCGGCCGCCTCGACATCCTCGTCAACTGCGCGGGAATCCAGCCGGTCCGGCAGCTCACCGAACAGTCGGTCGAGGAGTGGGACGCCATGCTCGCGACGAATCTGCGGGGCGTCTTTCTCTGCACGCGGGAGGCCGCGCGGGTCTTCATCGCCCAGGACGGTGGGGGCGCGATCGTCAACGTCGCCTCGATCGAGGGCCTGCAGCCGGCCCGGGCCCACAGCCACTACGCGGCGAGCAAGGCGGGCGTGTTGATGCACACCCGGGCGGCGGCGCTCGAGCTGGGGAGACACGGGATCCGCGTGAACTCGGTGTCACCCGGGCTGACCTGGAACCCGGACCTGGAGCGGACCTGGCCCGACGGGGTCGGTCGCTGGCTGGCGCACGCGCCGCTCGGTCGCCTGGGGCTTCCGGACGACGTCGCGGACGCGGTGCTGTTCCTGGCTTCGCCGATGGCCCGATTCGTGACGGGGGCCAACCTGGTGGTGGACGGAGGCATGCTGGCGCATCCGGTCTGGTGACCGGCGACCCGGACGACCGGGCAGCCCCCACGCAGCAGCCCTGGTGGACTCGGCCGATCTGGCCAACCGCGACCCGGCCGGCCTCACGTCGCGGGCGGCGCCGGAAGGGTCTCCCCCGTCAGGGCCTCGCCCTGCAGGGCCTCCGCCGACACGGTCTCCACCGGACGATCTCGCTCCGCGTCGCCCTGCTCCGCCGGGCGTACCGGCTCGGCAGCCCGCGTCGCGCCGGCCTGCGCGTTGGCCGGCTCCCAGCGCAGCACGCCGGCCTCCCCTTCCACCGCCCGCATCGAGCTCGCCAGCTCGCGGTTGATGAGCAGGGTCGGCACCTCGTCGGTCACCTCGTCCGGCCCGCTGCCGTAGGTGATCCTGACATCCGTGAGCGGCACCCAGGCGGGCCGGCGCAGGACCATGCCGAGTGGGTCGCCAGCCGGGAGACTGTGCAGCGCCCCCTCGACGTGGTACGGCCCCAACTCCACGCGCACCCGGGTCACGCGCGTCCGGATCCGCCTGGCGGCGTCGCCGCGCGGGCCGCCGGCCACCGCCGCGTACAGCTCGTCGAGCGCGACGGTGAGCTCGGGAAGCGCCACCTCGTGGCCGTCCGCGAGGCTGGTGAGCCGCGCGTCCCGGATGACCAGCTCGGATGCGGCGTTGAGCAGGTCGGTCAGACGCGCGTCGCCGAGGTCGACGCCCCCGTACACCCGGCAGTCTGCGGCGTAGGCCTCGAACTCGACCATTGTCGCAATGCTACGGACGTTGTCCACAACCCCAGCGCCAGCCCCAATCAGATGCCGCACGGATATCGCGTGAGTTCCAGCCCGCGGACTCCCGCATGCTGGACGGCCCCCGGCGGCCGGAGCCGGACATGCGGGGCGGCAGCGCCGAGGGTCCGGGGATCAGGCGGAGCCCGGATCGTCCCCGCGATCCGGGCGCGTCTCCGGTACATCGAGCACGGAGTCGATGATCTCGAGGAACCGGGCCACATCGAACGGCTTGGTGAGGTAGCCGAAGGCGCCATCTTCGGTGAAACGCCGTATCTGCGCCGGGGTCGCGTCGGCGGAAACGACGACCACCGGTATCGCCCGCGTCCCGGGGTCCGCGCGGAGCCGATGGAGAACCTCCAGTCCCGGGAGATCCGGCAGTTGCGCATCGAGCAGGATCAGGTCGGGCCGGAGGCGCTGCGCGAGCTCGATCGCCAGACGTCCCTGCATCGCCGACTGGAGCTCGATCCCGGGCCGGCGCTCCAGGATACGCTCGACGAGCTGCAGGTTCGAGAGGTTGTCCTCCACGTGGAGGACGACCCGCCTCGTCCCGGACACGGCAGCCGGGGTCTGCTCGACGTCCGGCTCCCGGGCGCGCTCGTATAGCGCGACGGGACCGTCGACCGGCTGGAGCTCCACCCAGAACGTGCTCCCGACCCCCGGGGTGCTCTCGACCCCGATCCGCCCGCCCATCGCCTCCATGAGCCCCTTGGAGAGCGCGAGGCCCATTCCCGTCCCCTCGATCTGGCCCTGTTCCGCGCCGAGACGATCGAAGGGCCGGAACAGGCGGTCCATCTGCTCGGGTGCGATGCCGTACCCACGGTCGTCGACGGCGATCCGAAGGCGCTCCGGCGATACCAGACTGCAGCTGACCCTGATCGAGCCGCCGTCGCGGTTGTACTTGATGGCATTCGAGAGCAGGTTGAGGAGGACCTGCTTGAGCCGCTGGCGGTCGGCGAGGACATGCCGGGCACACGCCGGGTCCAGGGGCTCGACCGTGATCGATCGATCGGCGCTCAGCGGCCCCACGAGGCCGGTGACTTCGCCGAGCAGGTCCTCAAGCGCGACCGGCTCCGGCGAGATCGTCATCTGGCCGGTGTCGATCCGGCTGATGTCGAGAACCTCGTTGATCAGATCCAGGAGGTGGTGTCCGGCCCGCGAGATGTAGCGCACGCTCTCGCGCTGATCATCGGTGAGCGAGTCCATCTCGAGCAGCTGAGCGAACCCGATCACGGCGTTGAGCGGCGTGCGCAGCTCGTGGCTCATCCGCGACAGGAACTCGCTCTTCGCCCGGTTGCCCGCTTCGGCCGCCTCCCGGGCGATCTGGGCCTCCTCGGCCGCGCGCCGCTCGGTGATGTCGACGACGGTCGCCATCACCAGTGGCTTACCGTCGCCGCTGCGCACGGGTGTCAGGCTGATCTCCGCCGGGAAGACCCGGCCGTCGCGGTGGCGAGCCGAGAGGTATCGGCCACGACCCAGCAGACGGGGTCGGGGATCCCGCAGGAACTCGCGCCGGTGCCGCTCGTGGACCGCCCGCAGAGCCTCGGGCACGAGCGTTCCGAGCGTCTCGCCGATGAGTTCCTCGGGCTCGTACCCGAAGAACTCCCGGACCCGCGGGTTGACGAGCACGATCCGCCCCGCCCCATCGACGACCACGACGGCGTTGGGTACGGCATCGAGGAGGACCCGGAAGCGCTCCTCGCTGGTCCGCAGGGCCTGCTCAGTCCGCACGCGCTCGGTGATATCCCGTCCCGAAGCCGCGAACCCATCACCCAGCCTGACGGCCCGCAGGTCCACGGTGAACTGGCGGCCGCTGCCCTGCGCAGGCGGCACAAGCGGCATGGGGGACTCGATGGCCAGCGGCTCGCCGGTCTCGACAACCTGGCAGAACCTGTCGAACAGCCCTCCTTCGCGGTAGGCCGGGAAGAGCTCGAGCAGCAGATGCCCGACCTGCTCCTCGCGAAGCATCTGGTGGCAGCGACAGTCCGCCTCGTTCACGTACTCGACGCGGAAGTCGACGATCCGGCCGGACCCATCGCGGACCGCCGAGTAGATCCCGAAGGCGTCCAGCATCGACGCGATCGAGGTGCGGAAGCGCTCCTCGCTCGTGCGCAGAGCCTCCTCGGCACGCAGGCGACGGTTCCGTTCCTCGACCTCGCGGAGAGCCCGCCGCACCGAGGGAACGAGTCGCTCGAGCCGGTCCTTGAGCACGTAGTCCGTGGCCCCGAGCTTGAGCGCCTCCACCGCCAGCTCCTCGCCGATCGATCCCGAGACGAGGATGAACGGCATCTCGTGGCCGCGCTCCCTGGCCAGCCGGAGGGCGGTGATCCCGTCGAAGCCCGGCAACGAGTAGTCGGCGAGGACGATCTGCGGGCGGAATTCATCGAGCGCCCGGACGTAGGCGTCCCTCGTCGCGACGAGCAGCGGAAGGACCGCCAGGCCGCCCCGCGTGAGCTCGCGCTCGACGAGCTCGGCGTCGGCCGGCGAATCCTCGAGGATGAGGACGCGGATCCGCTTGCTCATCGACGCCCGTCAGGCCGGCGGCCGGTTGACGACCAGCCAGTACAGCCCGAGCTCCTGTATGGCCTCCGAGAAGCGCTCGAAGTCGACCGGCTTGACGACATAGCTGTTCCCGCCGAGCTCGTAGCTCATGACGATGTCCCGCTCCTCGGCGGAGGACGTCAGGACCACCACCGGGATCCGCCTGGTGCGCTCGTCGGCCTTGACACGCCGGAGGACGTCAAGCCCGCCCACCTTGGGCAGCTTGAGATCGAGGAAGACGACCCTGGGTGTCTGGTTCATCGCCCTTCCGGCGTAGCTGCCGGTCGCGAACAGGTAGTCGAGCGCTTCCGCGCCGTCGCCGACCACCAGCACCTTGTTGGCCAGGTTATGCCTGATCAGCGCGCGCAGCGTGAGCTCCACGTCGGCGGGGTTGTCCTCAACGAGCAGGATCTCGACTTCGCGATCAGGCATCTGTCCCTCCTTCGCGGGGCAGGGCGAACGCGAATGTCGCCCCTCTGCCCTCCGTCCCGTCAGCCCAGACCCGGCCTCCATGGCGGTGCGCGACGCGGGCCACGATGGCGAGCCCGATCCCGGTGCCCTCGAACTCGGTCGAGGCATGAAGTCGCTGGAACACCTTGAACAACTGGTCCGCGTAGCGCGGATCGAAGCCCACGCCGTTGTCGCGGACCAGGTACGTCGTCTCGGTGGGCCCCTCTTCGCCGCCGATCTCGATCCGCGCGTCGGGGCGGGGCCGGGTGAACTTGAACGCGTTCGAGACCAGGTTGACGAGGGCCTGCCGGATCATCGGCAGATCGCCCCGCGCGACCGGCAACGGGTCGATCGTGACAGTGACGTCCCGGTCTGATTCGAGCTGACGGCATTCGGCGACCACAGCCTGGGCCAGCCGGGTCATGTCGATGGCCGTCGGCTCGATCTGCTGGCGCGAGATCCGGGCGAAGCCGAGGAGGTCGTCGATGAGCTCGCCCATCTGCCGCGCGTTCTCGGTCACCACGCCCAGCACCCGGTGGCCCTCCGCGTCGAGCCGGGCCGCATGGTCCTCCACGAGGACCCGGCTGAAGCCCTGGATGGCCCGCAGCGGGGCCCGCAGATCGTGCGAGACCGAGTAGCTGAACGCCTCCAGCTCGCGATTGGCAGCCTCGAGCTCCGTGGCTCGCTGATCCAGGTCGGCATTCAGCTGCTTGACGGCGGCATAGAGGCGCGCATTCTGCACCGCCGCCGCCAGGATCCTGCCGACGGCCATCAGGAGCTCCCGCTCTTCCGGCGGAAAGGCGCGCGCACGGCGGGTGGCAAGGTTCAGCACGCCGACCACATCGCTTGCCGACAACAGCGGTGTGGCGGCGATAGTCTGATATCCCTCACGAGCGATCACTGGCGAGAGCCGTCCCGACGGGTAGTCCGCGACGTCGATGATGATCTGCCGCTTCTCGGTCGCTACGAGACCGGCCATGCCCTCGCCCACCGTCACCCACCTCGCGGCCTCGATGAATTCCTCGGAAAGGCCGCGTTGCGCTCGCAGCGTCAGCTTCTCCCCGTCCGCCTCCATGAGCAGGACGCCGCCGGCCTCGATCTCCAACGCATGCAGCGTCGCCTCGATAGCGTTGTCGAGCGTCTCCTGCAACTCCAACGACTGCGCGGTGGCGCGGCTGACCGTCTGGAGCACGGAAAGCTCGCGGTTGCGCCGGCGGGTCTCCTCCTCCGCGCGCTTGCGGCCGGTGATGTCGGTCGAGATGCCGCCTACCGCGTAGATGTGACCACCGGAATCCACCAGCGGGAACTTCTGCGAGGCGTAGAAGTGCTCGCCGTCAGGCTCGATGTTCTGCTCCTCGAAGGAGATCAGCCGTCCCGTGCGGATCACCTCCAGGTCGTTGGCGCGGTGTTGCGCCGCGATCTCTGCTGGAAGGGTCGCCTCCCGCGTGCTGCCGACCAGCGCCTCACGAGGCATCCCGAGCAGCGACTCGAGCGTGCGATTGACCAGGAGGAACCGCCCGTCCACGTCAAGCATGTAGATCAGCGACGGACTGTGATCGACGATGTCCTGGATCAGCCTCTGGCTCTTGCCGAGAGCCTCTTCGGCCCGCGTGCGCTCGGCGGTCTCCCGCTGGCGTGCGGCATCCGCCCGGTGCAGCACCGTCGCATGCCACCAGATGATGACGGTCAGGATGACCATGCTCGCCAGGGCGAGGAACGCCAGCCCAAAGATGGGAGCGTAGAGGCCCGCTCGGTCCCCTGACAGCACGAGCCAGCCGAGCACGAGCGGGACCCCGATCGCGGCCGGCAGCAGGCGACGCAGGACCGCGCCGCCCACGGTGCTGCTGACGAGCGCGGCCATCGGCCCCCGGTCGGGGCGTGCGGAGATCACCCCCACGCCCAGCACGATGAACACGACGGACGTGTGCAGTGCCATCTGGGTATACGAGGCGAGGCCGTACAGGGCCTGGACCCCGTAGACGTAGCCCACGAGGTTCAGCAGTCCGATGGCGCCTGTCGTGAGGGCGAGGAGCGCCACCGCTCGCGAGGCACGCGCCGCATCCAGGAACAGCAGGGCGAGCCCGATATCCGTTAACCGGCCGTGGACGGAGGCATCAACGGGGGCAGCCTGACCGTCGAGCAGACCGCCCTCCGGGCCGGCCATCATGGCGATCGGACGACGCAGAGGAGGGCGATGAGGGTGCAGGTCGAGCGGCAGAACGGCGGGTATCGGCTGGTCGGGGATTGGGCCGGCGTCGGGGCCGCGAATGCCTTCCTCGGTCACCTCGAGGCGCGGGCCTTCGCCCCGGCGACCGTCCGGGCGTACGCCTATGACCTGCTGAACTTCGCCCGCTTCGCGATCGAGCGCCGGCTCGCCCTCGCCGAGCTGGTGCCGACCGATGTGTTCGACTGGCTCGACTGGCAGCGCCCTCCACGGCGACGGAGCGGAACGGTGGTCGCCTTCGGGGCCCGTGGCGGTGCCGCGCCGGCCTCGGTCAACCGGCGGGTCGCCGCGTTGCGGGCGTTCTTCGAGCATCAGGTCCTCGCCGGCGTCCGAGCGTCCAACCCGGTGCCGGCGCCCCGGCGCGGAGCAGGCCTGCGCCCGAAGGCCCGCGGCCCGCTCGGTCATCTGGGGCCGGGGCGAAGCCGCGCTGGCGGCCGGCTCGTCCGCGAGATCCGGCGGCTCCCCGAGTCGCTCGACCCGGCCGACGTGGGGGCCTTCCTCGCCGATCTCGCCACCCACCGCGATCGGGCCATCGTGCTGGCGATGGTCCTGGGCGGCCTGCGGGCGGGCGAGGTGCGCGCCCTCCGCCTGGCCGACGTCGACCAGGGGCGCCATCGGGTGCGCGTGATCGGCAAGGGCGGCCGAGAACGGGTGGTGCCGATCGATCGGGCGTTCTTCGCCGAGCTTGCCACCTACCTGCACCGGGAGCGCCCACCGGGGATCACGACGCCCGAGTGCTTCGTCGTCCTGCGCGGCCCCACGGCCGGTCGACCCATCACCGAGGCGGGCTTGCGCAGCCTGTTCCGCCGCCACCGCGACCGCTCGGGCGCGGTCCGGGTGCGGCCCCACCGGCTGCGTCACACCTACGGCACCGAGCTCGCCGCGGCCGGCATCGACCTGCTCGTCCTGCGTGACCTCATGGGCCACGCGAGCCCCGAGACGACCGCCGCCTACGTCCACCTGTCGGCCGACCATCTCGCCGCCGAGTATCGGGCGGCCCGGGCGGCGATCGGCCGGTGAGCCGCCCCGTGCCCCGTCTTGCGACGGTCGACGACCACGATCTCCTCGACGGCTACGCGCACTTCTGCGCGACGCTCGGGCTCTGCGATGGCGGGCTGCGCGACCGGCTCTTCAACGCCCGCGCGTTCCTGGCCGCCCACCCCGACCTCGACGCCTGGCTGGCCCGGCCCCTCATGGCCCGTCTCGCCGATCTGCGCCGAATCAAGGCCTGGCCGCTCCTGGCCTACCTCGCCTGCGCGGGTGAGATCGGGCTCGACATCGACCTGCTGGTGGCCAAGAACCAGGGCGGCTTCGGGGTGACCGCGGAGCGCTACTGGGCGGCCGACTTCGAGCGCGCCCGCGCTGTCGCCGCGCGCCTTGGCTGGGCGCCCAACTGGACGCGCGACGTCGTGCGCGAGACCCTGCCGCTCGTCCTCGCCTGGACGGGCAAGCGCATGCCGGAACTCACCGACGCCGATCTCGACGCCTTCCGGGCAGCGGTCGAGGCGTCGCCGGCCGCCACCGCCTGGAGCCGCCGCAGCTACGGTGCGCGGCTCTTCAGCGTCCGGGTCCTGCTCTTCGAGCTACAGATCCTGGCCGAGCCGCCGCGGCGTGCCTACACGGCGGCGACCCTCGAGGAGCGCTTCCGGGCCGTCCAGCCGCCCGAGGTCCGTCGGGCCATGCTCGCCTACGTCGAGGCCCGCTCGGCGGTCCTCGCCCGCTCCTCGCTCGAGGGACTGGCCAACGATCTGATCCTGTTCGGCGAGTACCTGGGGGACCACCATCCCGAGGTCGGCTCGCTCCGGGCGCTCGAGCGGCGGCATGTCGAGGGCTTTCTCGTCTGGAACCGCAGCCGGCCCTGGCGCGGCCGCCTCGCCCGTCCCAGGTCGGTCTCGATCTCGGTCGCCCATGAGGCGGTCCTCGCCCTGCGCAACTTCCTCGACGACCTCACGCTGTGGGGCTGGGCCGAGCGACCGCCCCGCCGGCTCGTGTTTGCCTCGGACGTGCCGCGCCTGCCGCGGCCGCTGCCACGGGCCCTCGCCCCGGACGTCGATCGGGCCCTGATGGCCGCCGTCGAACGGCTCGCCGATCCGTTCGCCCGGACCGCGCTCACGCTCCTACGGCGCGCGGGTCTCCGTCTCGGCGAGTGCCTCGATCTCGAGCTCGACGGCGTCGTCGACTATGGCCAGAGCGGCACCTGGCTGCGGGTGCCGCTCGGCAAGCTCGCGAGCGAGCGGATGGTGCCGCTCGAGCCGGCCACCGTCGAGCTCCTCGACGCCTGGGCCGCCAACCGGGGCAGCCAGCGACCGCAGCCCCATCCCCGAACTGGTCGACCGACCGACTTCCTGTTCGCCGAGCGCGGCCACCGGCTGGGCCCCTGGCAGGTCCGCTCGGGCCTCCGCACCGCGGTGATCGATGCGGGGCTGACCGGCCCTGGCGGGATGCCGCTCCGGGTCACCCCGCACCAGCTCCGCCACACGTATGCGACCGAGCTGGCGAATGCCGGGATGAGCCTGCAGGGCCTGATGGCGCTGCTCGGCCACGTGACACCCGAGATGACCCTCCGCTATGCCACGCTCGCGAACCCGACCCTGCGGGCCGGCTATGACGCCGCGATCGGCAAGGTCCGTCGCGCGCTGCCGGTCGCCCCGGCTGGCCGCCCGATCGTGCCCGAGCGGGTCGCCTGGATCGCCTCCGAGTTCCTCAAGACCCGGGTGGGGACCGGCTATTGCTCGCGCCACCTGGCCGCCGAGGCGTGTCCCTACGCGAACGTCTGCGAGACGTGCGACAACTTCGTCCCGGCGCCTGAGTTCGTCCCCACCCTCCGCTCCCAGTTGGCCGATATCGAGGCGCTGCGAGCCGATGCCAGCCGGCGTGGCTGGACGAGCGAGATCGAGCGCCACGGGCGGGTCATCGCGAGCCTCGAGGGCCATCTTCGACGACTCGAAAACGAGCCGGACTCGGAGGCTGTGGTTGACACAGCCCCGAAGGCCGGTTAATCGAGCGGCTCAACAAGGAGATCAAGCGCCGGACCGCGGTCGTCGGGATCTTCCCGACGCGCGCCTCAGTCCTGCGCCTGGTCGGCATGATCCTCGCCGAGCAGGACGACGAGTGGCAGGACGGCCGGCGCTACTTCCGGCCCGAGACGCTCGCGCTCATCGATGCCGAGCCCGAGTCAGAGGAGGTGGTGCCTGCGCTGCTGATGGCGAGCTGAGCGATCAGGCGCGAGGAAGCGTTGCGCCCGCTGTTACACC
>JAJYJR010000116.1 GCA_021789355.1 Chloroflexota bacterium
TCGGGCGCGAACCGCACGGTGACCCTGCAGCGCATGCAGCAGAACGAGTCCCAGTGGTCGGACATCGCCACCGCCACCACCGACGGCTCCGGCCATGCCACGTTCACCTACACCCCGCCCGTCAACTCGCAGTTCCAGGCGGTCTACGCGGGCACGCCCGACCTTGGCCCGGGCACGAGCCCGCCGGTCCGCGTCGTGGTGCGCCAGCTCGTCCTGCTGCGGCCGACCAACCTGGGCCGCATCAAGACCGTGCCGGCTGGCACCCGGGTTACCTTCACTGCCACTGTCCGCCCGATCGGACCGACCCTGGCGCCGGCGAAGGTGACCTTCCAGTTCTGGCGCCAGCTGGGTGGACACTGGGTCTTCGTCACGAAGCGCGACGTGTACGGCGACGCCAGCGGGCGCGCCAGCTGGACCTGGGTCTTCACCTCCCGCGGGCAGTGGTACGTGCGTGCCGTCGCCGACTCGACCCAGACGAACGCGAACAGCTACTGGAGCTCGCCGGAGCGGTACTCGGTCTTCTAACCCGGGAACGACACCTTCGTCCAGGAGTGGCCGCCGTCGCGCGTGATGTAGAGCGTGCCGACGTTCGCTCCCGTGCCCGTGCCCGTGCCCGTGCCCGTACCGGACTCCGTGATCGCCACGCCCTGTGTCGAGGTGGTGAAGCCAAGGTACGTGAAGAGCGCCGCCTGGCTGCCCGGCTGCCCGACCTGGAGCACCGCCTGCCAGGTCTGGCCGCCATCGAACGTGGCCGTGATCGTGGATGCCTGCGCCATGGTCCCCGCTACCAGGATGGACCCTGCGCCCGGGCTCGCGATCGCGTCGGCGCCATCGAGCGGCAGCGCGGTCCCGGTCTCGGTGAACGTTGCCCCGCCGTCGTGTGAGACGTACAGGTGTTCGCCCTGCTGCGCGGCGGACGGAGGCGAGCCCCAGATCCCGCCGTCGCAGGCGGCGACGAGCTCGCTCGCGCTCGAGGCGGCGAGCACGGCCGGGCCCAGCACGGTGGTGCAGGGCGGCGTCCAGGCGACCCACGCGCCGTTGACGAGGCGCGCGCCGCCGACCACCGTCCGATCGACCTGAAGGAGCCAGCCGCTTGTGCCCGAGAGCAGCAGCTGCGTGGCCGGGACGGGTCCGGCGCCGAACTGCACGCTGAGCGGCGAGACTGCCCATGCGTCGCTCCCGACCGAACTCGAGGCGACGCGTACGCCGGAGGTGCCGGTCGTGTCGTAGAGCACGGCGTGCACCGAGCCTGCCGACGCCTCCAGGGCGACGACCGGCGCGGACGCCATGCCCGGGATCGTCACCCGGTGCCACGTCGCCCCGCCGTCGTGGGTGGCCCACAGGTCTGGGCCGAACGCCCAGCCATCGAGCGGGTTGGCGAATCGCAGCGCGCTGACGCCCGACCCGACCGGCACCATTCCTTCCCCGGCCAGCCCCTGGCCTCCAATCATCTGCGTGCGCGGCGCCTGGATCGCGGTCCAGGTCTGGCCGCCGTCCGACGTGCGCAGGATCGACGCACACGACCCGGCGGCACACGGCGCCGATCCCAGCACCCAGCCGAGGTCGGGCGAGGCGAATGTCACCGACGCGGCCTGGAAGCCGGCAGGCACGGGGCCCCCGGCAGGCGCACCCGACGCGCCCGGTGAGGCCGTTGACCCGGGCGCGCTCGGGGAGTGCGTCGCACCCGGCGAGCCTGACGACGGTACGGCCGGCGACATGGTCGGCGCGCCACCAAGCGACGGCCCGCCGCCCGGGCGCGTGACGATCACGGCGCCCGCGACCACCACGAGCACCGCAGCCGTGGCCAGGGCGGTCGAGAGGCGGATCAAGGATCGCCCCGGCGCGGCCGCCGGGGCGCGCGACGGGATGGATGCCACCCGCTCGACCAGCCGGTCGGGAGCCGGGTCGGCCGCGAGGTCGTGCAGGACGGATCGGAGCTCCCGATCGAATCGTTCGTCACCACTCATCGCGCATCTCCTCGTCCTCCGATCCCAGCGCGTCGCGCAGCTGGCGCAGCGCATAGTGGAGGCGTGACTTCACTGTGCCCGAGCCAACCCCGGTGCGTTCGGCGATCTGGCCGACCGTCAGGTCGGCGTAGAAGCGCAGCACGACCACCTCGCGGTGGTCGGCGCTGAGGGTCCGTATCGCCCGGGCGAGCGTGTGCCGTCGTGCCACCGCGTCGGTAGAGTCGGTCGTGGAGCCGGCGGTCTCGTTGTCCAGGATCTCGTGCGACGTCCGCCGCCGGACCCGCAGGCGGTCCCGGCACGAGTTCACCAGGATTCGCCCGAACCACGCGTCGAACCTGGTCGGATCGCGCAGCTCGGAGAACCGGCTCCAGGCGGTCAGCGCGGCGTCGTGCGTCGCGTCCTCCGCCTCGGTGGGGTCGCCGAGGATGAGCGTGGCGTACCGGTACGCCACGTCGAGCGCATGACGGTCCACCATGCCGGCGAAGGCTCGGGCGCGCGCGTCCTCGTCCGCCAGCCGGCGTCGCATCGGTGCCTCCACCGCCGGTCTTCCCTCCGTTCCGATCATGCTCAACTGACGACCCGGCAGGGCGAATCGTTCACCACCGCACGGAATCCGTCAGATCGTGCCACTGCCGGCCGCGTCGACCGCGGTTGGCGCTGCCAGCCCGATGGACGCGAGCACCGCGAAGGTCAACGCGCCGCCTGTCCGGCGGGCATGTCCCGGCGGCCGATCCATGGAGAGTGGCCGTCGCTCGGGTCAGACTCCGAGGGTGCGCCTGAGGAGAGCCGCGTCGCGCGCCCCGAACCCCATCTGGACGCGGTCGCCGCTCATGCCCACGGGGACGGCGATCTGCAGGTCAACCCCGGCGTCGGCCAGCTTGCGCATGACTTCTGCGCCCGTTCCCGGCCGGTTCTCCAGTTCGACCACCACCAGTTCGATCGCCGCGGCCGTGTAGCCGGCGTCGGCGATGGCCGCCCGCAGTCCGGCCTCGTCATCGGAACCGAGCGCGATCAGGCCCCACATGCCATCCGACAGGCCGTAGGCGGGCGCGATGTTCACCTGGCGCCTCGCGGCCGCTTCGAAGAGTCGCGCGAGCACCCCGGATCGGTTGTCCACGGTGATGAGGTACGCGTTCATCCGTGTCTCTCCCGCTACGATCGTACGCGCGATCTTAGGCCGCGGGTCGCTGGCCGGCCAGTCGAGGGATCGCGGCGACTAGTACCAACGCCGTTTCGTCGAGTCCTTCTTGCTCGTTTCCGCGGTGCGTTGTGCGGTTCTATCGTGCGGGCATGAACGAGATCGACACGTTGACTGCAATCCGGACGCGACTGCAAGCGCGAGACTACGTTCTGACCAGCTCGCTCGAGGTCATTCAGCGCGAACGCGAGATCATCCGCACCGAGCTCGCGCACGTCCAGGATCTCGTCGAGCTCGAGGAGCAGCGGGCCGCCGCAGAAGTCAGGCAGGCCCCCATGACCCAGGTCGAGCCAATGACCCAGGCCAACCCGGAGCCGGTGGCGATGGCCCCGGCCGAGCCCGAGTTCGAGTTCGCGCCGATGACCCAGGCGGAGCCCGAGCCCGAGTTCGCGCCGATGATCGAGTCCGAGGAGCCCGAGTTCGCGCCGATGGCGCAGCTCCAGGCGCACGCCGCGCCCGAGCCCGAGTTCGAGTTCGCGCCGATGGCCGAGTCCGAGGAGCCCGAGTTCGCGCCGATGGCCCAGGTCGCGCCCGAACCCGAACCCGAGCCGGTGTCCGCGGCGGCTCGCTACGCTGAGATGCTCCGACGTATCGAGGTGCTCCGGCACCTCCCCGTGAGCTGATCGCCGGCCCAGGCGCGATTCCGGATGACCCGTCCACGGTCCCGGGGCGCCAGGCCACCGGGCTCCCCCCGCCGCTCCGCTCGTCCGAGGTCCGTTCGATGAGCCATAGTCTGCGCGAGCGCCTGCGCCTGGTCTTCAGGACCGGCCCCGTCGGCGCCGACGAGATCGCCGGGGCAGGCGCTTCATCCACCGCGTTGCCCTGGGTCCAGTTCGTGGCGTTCACCGAGGATTGCCGGGTCTCCGGGCGCGTCCAGCTCGACAGCGACCGGTTGAGCGACACACTGAATGGCCACCGGGACTACCTGCTGTGCGACGTGCTGGTCGAGAGCCTCGAGGACGGGCGCTCTGTCCGCGCCGACGAGGTACCGGTCGCTCGCGAAGAGCTTCTCGCGGTCCTGACCGATGGCTCCCGCGGCGACCCGTCCCGCCGGACCCACACCCTGACCTATCCGGTCACCGTCACGGCCGGCCCGTACCTGATCCGCGGCAACATCCATGCCCTGCCCGGTGTGGAGCCGCTCGCCTCGGCTCACCACCGGCGACCGATGATCCCGCTCTCCGACGCGTGGATCGAGTACCGCTCGGGCGGCGCCTCGCAGACCACGTCGTGCGGGACCATCGTGGTCAACCGCGAGACGGCCGACTGGATCCAGCTCGGTTTCGCCCGGCCCGGCGCCCTCGCGAACACAGGCGCCGAGACGGTCCCATCCGCCAGGGGTGGCGCGGCGACCGAGGGCCCGTCCCCGGCTTGAGCTTCGCCGGTGGGCGCCGGGGCTTCGCGGAACTGCGGGAGGTGCTCGACGAGTGCCGTGAAGTCGCGCCCCTGTCGGGCCACCGGTGGTTCTTGCGGCCGTGGCCCGGCCTGGCCGCTCACACGCGGCCCCGGATGAGGATTGTCATGCACGCATGCATATGGTACAAGGGGATTCGACCCCAGTCCCCGGGGTTGACCTAGGGTACTCGAACAAACATGAACAACGGTACGCGGCCTGCCCAACCCGCGGCGCCCCTGTCCGCGGCGGCCAACCTGGCCGTCGAGGATGACGAGGCGAGCCGGGCACTCCTCAGTCGGCTCCTCGAATCGGAGGGGTACCGCGTTCCCACCGCCGCCGACGGCGAGAGTGGCCTGCGCACCGTCGCCACCTGCCGGCCCGACCTGGTCCTGCTCGATGTCGGGCTGCGCGCGGACGTGGTTGACCCAGTCGGCGCGCGCGCCGGCTGATCGCGCGACGGCCGACCGATGGACCTGCTGACAGTCGCGCTCGAGGCGCTCTTCGCCATCGTCTTCCTGTGGGCGCTCGCCACCTGGTGGCGGCGGCGCGATGCGCTCAGCCTTGACGTCGTGCTCGTGTTCAGCGCGATGGCCGTCCTCTTCGTCCTCGGGGTGGTGCGATTGCTCGTCGGTCCACCACCACCGATCGTCAACGGCATCGCCGTCGTGCTCCTGCTCGGACAGCCGGTGTTCACGCTCCGGCTCGCCGCCCGGATCGCGACGATCCCGCGGTGGGTGCTCGCCGCGGCGGCCGGCGGATGGTTGCTGACCGCGCTTCCGCTCGCCGTCGCGGGATCCTCGACGCCGAAAGCCATCGTCCTTGCCGCCGTCGGCGTCTTCGTTGTCGCCGAGGTCGCAGCCGCGGCCTACCTCGCTGGCGTGGCCCGCCGGCGTGCCGGCGCCGCCGCAATCCGCCTGTGGGTCGCCGCCGCCGCCACGGGCCTGTTCGCGTTCGCGATCCTCTCGGCGGGGGCGGGCAGCGCCGTGGGCGGCGCAGGCGAGGCGTCCTCCCTTGCTGCCCGTGGGGCCGCGCTGCTCGCGGCCCTGGGCTATCTCGTCGCCTTCGTCCCGCCCGGGGTCCTGCGTCGAGCGTGGCAGGCCCAGACCGCCTATCGCGGGCTCCGCGAGCTCCTCGTCTCCGCCAGCGGAGACGCGCCGGACATCTGGCGGCGGTTCCTCTCGATCGCCCAGGCGGCGACCGGAGCCTCTGGCGCCCTCGTCACCGCTGGTGCGCCGCCCGACGGGCGGCGGGTCGCGATGGTCGTCGGACTCGATCCGACGCTGGTCAACGAGCAGGTCTCCGGACCGCCGCCGGCGTTCCCCGACGGCGACGTCTCGGTCGAGGATCTCTCCCGGATCGAGGAGTTCGCCGGGGCGGCGGACGCGGCGCGGGCGATCGGCGCTCGCTTCGGCCAGGTGATCACGCTGGGACCTGAGGTCGGTGCCCCGACCCTGGTCCTCCTGACGCGCCATCGCAGCCTGTTCGGCGAGGAAGACCGGCTCCTCCTGGCGGCGCTCGGCCAGCAGGCGGCCGGGCTCGTCGAACGCCGCACCGCCCTCGCGACGCAGCAGCGCCTGACTGAGCGACTCGCCGAGACGGTCGAGGCGCTCAGGGCCGCGAGCCAGGCGAAGAGCGACTTCCTCGCGAGCATGAGCCACGAGCTCCGCACGCCGCTCAACGCCATCATCGGCTTCAGCGACCTGATGCGACGCGAGGAGGTCGACGAGCACGAAAATGTGCTCGTGCCGCTCGAGTGGGTCGAGCACATCCGTCAAGGCGGGGCCCACCTCGTCGAACTCGTCAACGATGTCCTCGACCTGTCCAGGGTCGAGGCCGGTCGACTCGACCTCGATCGTGCGCCTATCGAGATCCAGTCCGCGGTTGCCGAATCGGTGGCGGGTCTCCGTCCGCTGGCCGACCGGAAGGACCAGGCGATCGAACTGGCGATCCCGGCCGGCGAGTACGTCAGCGCCGACCGGGGTCGCCTGCGCCAGATCCTCTACAACCTCCTCTCGAACGCGATCAAGTTCACGCCCGGGGGTGGTCGGATCAGCATCGAGGGCACCCGCCGCGGCGACGAGTTCCACCTCTCGGTCATCGACACCGGCATCGGGATCGCGCCCGAGGACCAGGCCGCGGTTTTCGAGGAGTTTCGCCAGGTCGGCGGTGGAACCCAGCGCTCGGAGGGGACCGGGCTCGGATTGGCGCTTACGCGCCGGCTCGTCGAGGCCCATCAGGGACGCATCGAGCTCGAGTCCACGCCCGGCGTGGGCAGCCGGTTCACGGCGGTCCTCCCCAGCGCCCAGCCGGGCGCTCGGATCGGGAGCGATCGGGAGACGCAGCCCGAGGCGACCGGGTCTCTCGCCGCCGGGCGGCCCGGATCCGTCCTCGTCATCGAGGACGACCCGAGCGCCGTCCGGCTCCTTCGCGCCTACCTCGAGCCCGAGGGCTACACGGTCCGGGTGGCGGCCGACGGCGAGCATGGCCTCGATGACGCGCGGGTCGAGGCGCCGGCGGCGATCCTCCTCGACATCCTCCTGCCCGGCATCGATGGCTGGGAGACCCTCCGCCGGCTGAAGGCCGATCCCGCGCTCCGTGCCATCCCGGTCGTCATCGTCACGGTCGTCGACGAGAAGGACGTCGGGCTGGCGCTCGGGGCCGTCGACTACCTCGTCAAACCGATCGACCGTGACGCCCTGCTGGCGAGCCTCGACCGATTGACGTTCACGACGAAGGTGCAGACCCGCACGGTCCGCATCCTCGCGGTCGACGACGAGCCCGCGGCGCTCGATGCGCTCGAGGCGACCCTGCGGCCGGCCGGATTCGAGGTTCTCCGGGCCGACGGCGGGAGGATCGGGGTTGACCGTGCCCGAGCCAGGCGTCCCGACCTCGTGATCTGCGATCTCGTCATGCCCGATCTCGATGGCTTCGGCGTGGTCGGTGAACTGAAGTCGGATCCGGCCACGGCCGACATCCCGATCATCATCCTGACCGGGTACGATCTCACCGCGGCCGACAAGCGCCGGCTGAACGGCAAGGTCCTGGGAATCGTGTCAAAGGGCCCGGATGCGCAGGCCGGTCTCCGGGCCTGGCTCGTCCGGGCCGACGTGTCGACGTCTCGCGGTGAGTGATCTCCCCCGTCCTGGCCCGCGGATCCTGCTGGTCGAAGACGAGCCCGCCAACCGTGCCCTCGTTCGCGCGATCATCGCCCGCACGGGCCGGGCCGAACTCCGTGGGGTCGTGCTCCACGAGGCGGCTACGATCGCCGAGGCCCGGGCCGTGCTCGCGAGCCACCCGGTCGACATCGCGCTTGTCGACGTCCGATTGCCCGATGGGAACGGGCTCGATCTCGCGACCGAGCTCAGGGCCCATCCCGGCGCCGGCCCAGCCAGGGTCGTGATCGTCAGCGCGAGCGTGCTTCCGGCGGAGCGAACGAGTGCGCTGGCCACCGGGGCCGACGCCTTCCTGGCAAAGCCGTTCGACCCGCGGGACCTGGTCGATCTCATCGTGCGCCTCTCGGGGTCGTAACCGCTCCCGGTACGGCCATGGCCGCACTCTGGCTGCATCGCGCACGGCCAATTGTGGGTGACCGCCCGTTCATCTCACGGTGATCGAGTACCGCCTGCTCCCGGTCTGCCCACCGACATTTGTCCCGTAGCACCAGACGGAGAGGGTGAACGTGACCGTTCCCGGGGCCGTGGGCGTGCCAAAGATGTGCCCCATGGCATCCGCGCCCGGGACGCGCTCGATCGACAGGCCATTGGGCAGTGCTCCGGCCGAGATCGAGTACCCCCCGACAGGCGTGGCGTTTCCGGTGATGCTGATCCTTGCGTCATAGGCAACGCCAACGTGCGCATCGGGCAACGCCTGCGGATCGAATCCCAGAGGCCTGGGCGCCGGAGAGCAGGCGGCGACGAAGAGGGCCAGCGTCCCACACATCGCCCACAAGAAGCGGCGCCTGCTCAGGTGTTCTCCTTCGAACGTCGTGGCGCGTGTCGCGATGCTACGTCGAGGGCCTGACGAACGGCCCGCCCGAGCGCCTCGGCGCTGAACGGCTTGGGCAGGAACGCGATGTCGGCACCGAGCACTCCGTGATGGATCACGGAGTGCTCGGTGAAGCCCGAGACGTACAGGACGCGCAGGCCGGATCGCTCGGCAGCCAGACGCTCGGCGAGCTGGTGACCCTGCAGCCCGGGCATGACCACGTCGGTCACGAGCAGCTCGATCGAACCTGCATGCGCCGCGGCCAGCGCGAGGGCGGCGGGCGCATCGGCCGCACTGAGCACCGTGTAGCCCTGTTCGGCGAGGACCCGCTCCGCGAAGGCGCGCACGGCCGGCTCGTCCTCCACGAACAGGATCGTCTCCGTGCCGCTCGGCGCCGGGTGAACCTCGACGGGCTCGCCGGCGGCCGGCACGGGTGCCTCGTCGACGCGCGGGAGGTAGATTCTGAAGGTCGTCCCGTGGCCAGGCTCGCTGTAGAGGTAGATCGAGCCGCCCGACTGCTTGACGATGCCAAAGACGGTCGCCAGGCCCATCCCGGTCCCCTTGCCCGGCTCCTTGGTGGTGAAGAAGGGCTCGAAGGCGTGGGCCTGCGTCTCGGCGGCCATGCCGCTCCCGGTGTCGGAGACGGCGAGCAGCACGAACGGGCCCGCGACCATCTCGGCATGGGCACTCGCGTAGGCGGCATCGAGCTCGACGTTGGCCGTCTCGATGGTGAGCTGGCCTCCATCGGGCATGGCGTCGTGAGCGTTCAGCGCCAGGTTGACGATCACCTGCTCGAACTGGCTCGGGTCGACCTTGATGAGCCCCAGGCCGGGCACGGCGTGGGTGACGAGCTGGATGTGCTCGCCCAGGAGTCGCTGGAGCATCGGCGCGATCCCGTCCACGACCTCCGCCAGATCGATCACCCTGGGCTGGAGGACCTGTCGCCGGCTGAAGGCGAGCAGCTGGCGCGCGAGCGCGGTCGCACGATCGGCCGCCAGCACGACCTGGTCCAGGTCGGCTCTGTGCGCGTCGCCCTCCGGCAGGTCGCTGCGCACCAGCTCGGTGAAGCCGCGGATCGCGGTGAGCAGGTTGTTGAAATCGTGGGCGATGCCGCCCGCCAGCTGCCCGATGGCCTCCATCTTCTGGGCCTGGCGGAGCTGCGCCTCGAGCTGACGTCGTTCGCTCACGTCCATCGCCATGACCAGGCGGGCCGGGCGTCCCTCGAACTCGAGCGGGTGTCCGGTCATCTGCACCTCGAGCTCGGACCCGTCGCTCCGGACGTGCCGGAAGATGTCGCCGCTGACAAGCCCCCCGGGCATGGATGCGAGCTGCTCGACGAGCCGGTCCCAGTCGTCCGGGTGGACAAGCCGGTCGATCGTGGTGCCGATTGCCTCCCCACGCGAGTAACCGTACTGCCGGATCGCCGCGTCATTGAGCGCGAGGATCTCGAGGGTGCCCGGATCCCAGACCGCCATGGCCACGGGATGCGAATCGAACAGCCGGCGGTACTGTTCATCGGAGCGGCGCAGGGCGACTTCGGCGAGCCCCCCTTCGGCGGGCGTCGGGTCGGGAGTCGTCGGGCCGGGCGGACCACCGGGCTCGTCAACCATCCGCCCGCTCACGTCGGTCCGCCGAGGTGGCGGTCGAAGAAGGCGAGCATCCGGGCCCAGGCATCCTCGGCGGCGGGTTCCGCATAGCCGATGCGGAGGGGTGTCCGCGATCCGATCCGGGCCGTCAGCCCACCGTGCTGGCTCAGGAAGCTGTGTCCGGCATCCGGGTAGACACGGACGTCATGGTCCACGCCCAATCGAGTGAGGGTGGCCTCGAGCCGCTCGGCCTGCGGGCCGAACACGCGATCGCGCCCGCCGTAGCTGGCGACGACCGGACAGATTCCCTCGAGGGCGTTGTCGTCGACCGGGACGGGGCCGTAGAACGGAGCCGCGACCTGGACGTCGGCGCCGGCCGCGTAGAGCAGGGCGAAGCCCCCGCCCATGCAGAACCCGGCCACACCGATCGCCCGCCCCGAGACTTCGGGCCGGGCGGCCAGCCAGCGCCGCGCGGCCTCGAGCTGGCGATACGGCCGGCCTCGCGCCTGTCGCGCCAACCCCCGGGCGAAGCGGGCGATGCAGAACGGCTTCGGGCCGAGACCGGCGAAGAAGTCCGGAGCGAGGCTGACGTAGCCGGCGCGGGCGAACCGGCCCGCGATCCGCCGCATGTCGTCGTTGAGACCGAGAGCCTCGTGGAGGATCAGCACGCCGGGTCGCGGGCCACTCGCGTCAGGGATGAACGCCAGCGCCGCGGGCAGCTTGTGACCGTCTGCCAGCGAGATCTCGACATCCCTGCAGTCGACCATCACTCCGCCCTTCGGTCCGGGGAAGCATAGTAACGGGTCTCGTCCGGAATCCCAGCGTCTGATCGGACCGCGCGGACGTTCAGACCCGCGACAGGAACGCGAGTGCGACCAGGCCGACGACATCACCCGGTCGGCGCCTGGCCGCCCCGCGAGCACACACGTTGGGACGTTTACCCTGTGTCCAGCGGCTCTTGAGGGGGCCAATCGGCGCATATATTCAGGGCATACAATCTCCAGGCTACTCGGCACATGGCTCATGGCGTGGACGGGGGGGGGCGCGCGGATGGATCCCCGGGGCACAGCGTGCTTGATGAAGGGGCCAGGACGTGGCTGAGCCGCCCCCAACCATCGGCGCGCAGTCGCCGGATCGCGACGTCGGACCCGGCGGGCAGCCGGCCCCCATTGCGATGACCGCGCAGGCGAATCCTCGCCTCCTGTCTGCGTCCGCATCCCTGTTGCGCGCGGCCGGCGTTGTTGCCGTCGGCGTCGGTGGCGCCGTGCTCATCGGCTGGATGCTCGACATCGCGAGTCTGAAGAGCGTCCTGCCTGGTCTGGTCACGATGAAGCCGAACACCGCCCTCGCCTTCGTGTTGTCCGGCGTGTCGTTGTGGCTTTCGCTGTCAGGGGCGCGCACTGACGCCCGGCAAGCGCAACGTCGCATCGCGCAAGCGTGCGCGGTCATCGTCGTCGTGATCGGACTGCTCACGCTTGCCGAGTATGTGTCCGGGTTGGACCTCGGCATCGATCAGCGCCTCTTCGCGGAACCGTCCGGGGCGGTCGGGACGGTGACGCCGGGGCGGATGGCGCCGACCACCGCGCTGAACTTCCTCATGATTAACCGGCCTTCGGGGCTGTGTCAACCACAGCCTCCGAGTCCGGCTCGTTTTCGAGTCGTCGAAGATGGCCCTCGAGGCTCGCGATGACCCGCCCGT
>JAJYJR010000117.1 GCA_021789355.1 Chloroflexota bacterium
ATCTGCTCCCCGAGCGGTGTGGACCAGGGCCTAGGGTGCTGGCGCGCAAGCATCAGCTCTCCAGGAACTCGAAACCACACGACACGGCAGGCCGACATAGCTCAGTGGTAGAGCAGCTGTTTCGTAATAAGCCCCGAGGGGGTTCTGGGGCGCTTTCCCGCACGGAAACAGCAGGTCGGGGGGCCTCAATAGGACCTACACCCCCCAGGCAAACCCCCCAAACGGGCTATCGAACGAGGCTCCGCGTGCGCCTACGCTGGCCGCGTGGCACGACGACGGCGACGGGCGGAATCGGGGGCGGGCACCTGCTACGAGCGGGCCGACCGACCGGGCACGTGGGTCGCCGAGATCACGGTCGAGGGCAAGCGGGAGCGCCGGCACTACGCCTCCCGCGCCGCGGCGCGCGCCGGGCTGGACGACCTGCGCCGGGCGGGGGGCGTCACCACGCGCACGCAGCGCGAAACCCTGGGGTCGTGGCTGCGCCGCTGGTCCAGCGAGATAGCGCCCCTCCGTGTCGAGCCCAAGACCGCTGGAACCTACGCGACGATCGTGCGGAACCAGTGGCTCACCCAGCCCATCGCCGATCGGCCGCTGATCGCAGTCCAGACCGACGAGATTGAAGCGACGCTCGAGGCGCTGCTGCGTTCGGGACTGAAGCGATCCACGGTCGAGCACGCACGGGCCGTGCTCTCGGCCGCCTACGCAGGCGCGATCAGGGCGAAACTCGTGTCGGCCAACCCGGTCCTGGCCTCTGAGCTACCGGGGCGCCCGGACGCGCCACGGGTGCGTCAGCTCCGGCTGTCCGAGGACGTTGCCCAGCGTATCTCCGACGCGGTGGCCGATCACCCCCTGCGCGCCTTCGTCGAAATCATGCTCCACATGGGCTTTCGCCCCGCCGAGGTCCTGGCGTTGCGATGGGAGGATGTCAACCCTATCAAGGACGGCGTGATCCATGTGGGGCAAGCAGTCAAGCAGGTGGGCGGCACCTGGAACGTCGGTGCCCCCAAGACGGCGCACAGCACGCGGGATGTCCCCACCCCGCCGGAGCTGCGACCAGTGCTGTTCCAGCACTTCCATCGCGCCGGTAATCCGATGGCAGGCTGGCTGTTTCCATCTCCCGACCGGCCCGGACAACCGGACAACCCGGTGCGCATGGCGAAGGTGCTGCGTCCGCTCTTCGACGCCGCCGGCGTGTCGCTCACCCCAAGAGATCTTCGTTCGCTCCATGCAACGTTGCTGCTATCCAAGGGCACCGACATCCGGCTGGTGTCCAAGCGCCTGGGACATGGCGACCCCGCGACCACGTGGCGTCGCTACGCCGGCGTACTGACGGAGGAAGACCGCGCCGCTGCGGATCGCCTGAGCATCTGGAAACGCGCGCGCCGGCCGAAGGGGGAGAGAGAGGGGGAAGGCGCAGAGGGCCCTGTGGGGCGGTTGAGCGCGTGAGTGGAGCCGCCTCTCGGATTCGAACCGAGGACCTGAGCATTACGAATGCCCTGCTCTACCACTGAGCTAAGGCGGCTGGCCCGGAGAGTGTAGCAAGCGGTGCGGTCCGCCGCCCGTATGACGCCCCGGACCGCGCTCCGGAGCGCTTGCCGTGCGGCGTTCTGGCCGGCCGTTGCCGCGCGGGGCGTGCCTCGGCCGGTGTGCTCTACGTCGACGAGCACTCGGACGTCCGCGGCAAGTCGCCAAATGATTTCGTCGCTGCCAGCGGCATAGGCCTCCTGGCCATGACCGGCAAGCAAGCCTCGCAGGTTACGGCTTCCGAAACCGGGGGTCCCTCGCCAGCGCCCCGGATCGTGCTCAGCGCGGGCGGCGCCGACCCCGCGCCAGAAAGAGGGGCGGGTCCTTCTCGGATGGGCTGCCCCGACATGACGCTGTGACCGGAGGTGTCCAGAATCAAGTCAGGGCGACCAAGACGCCTGCCTCCCGTGTCAGAGTGACTCCCGCCAGTGAGGTCGGTTCTCGTCGAGCCACACCACGGCCGCGCGCAGGCTCGCCACACCCAGGCGCTTCCGCATCTCGTACATCTCGCTTCTTACGGTCTGGGGGCGGAGGCCCAATTCCGCCGCGACGCGCTGCTGCGAGCCATACCGCATACCCGAGCGCAGCCACGTTCGCAGCATGTCCAGCTGGCGAGGCGTCGGCAGTCGGCGCGCCTCCGCTGGGTCCCACAGGATCAGATGATCAGGCCGGACGCAGGCACGGTTCCCGCACCGGTGAAGCACGTCTGCCCCCTCGGGGATCGGCCCAAAGGCCAACTCCCAGGCGAACCGATGGGCAGGGACCAGCGCACCCTGTGAGTCTGCGGCTCGGAACTGGCCGTACCCGTGGACGGTCGACCCGCCCCACTCCCAGCAGTCGGGCCCCTGCCGCACCGTGGCCTCGAACCGCTTGACCGGCGTTCGGGCGAGGTTGATGGGGCCCTCCCGGTGCTCGACGACGACTTGGTGGTCCGGGCGCACACAGCGCAGGTCGCCGCACGTGGAGCGGAGCAAGCCCGGTGGCAGGGCGCCGAAGGTCAGCTCCCACGCCACGCGATGCGCCTGCCGGTTCTGAGTACCGACCCGGAATTGGCCGCGGCCGGTGCGGAACGTGCTGGCCGTCCACAGCCAGCAGCCGCCAGGCTGCCTGTCGACCTTGGACCAGAACCGCGCTTCGAGCGTTGCCATCCCTCACCAAAGATGCGCGCTTCCGGCGAGACAAGCCGGCAGCCGCCCAAGCTGTTAGGTCTGCCGAAAGGTGCTGGTACGAAAGTACCAAGACAGGGCCACTATGGAGAGCGTGCGGTGAGTGCGAGCAACGTGCGGCGCGGTCAAGCGATGGTCGAGTTTGCCCTGATCCTGCCGGTCCTGATGCTCGTCCTGTTGATGGTGGTCGACGCTGGGCGACTGTTCTTCGGCTGGGTCAACCTTCAGAACACGGCCCGGATTGCGGCCAACTACGCGGCCAACTACCCGACGGCCTCCTGGGGCGCAGGTTCCGCGTACGCTGCGCAGATCGCGGCGGATGCCACCACTATCAACTGCACGCTGCCGCCCTCGTTGCCCGCACCGACCTTCCCAGCCGGCAGCACGAACCTCGGTGACCCGGCCCAGGTCAGCCTGACCTGCGGTTTTCAGCTGTTCACTCCGTTCCTGGGTGACCTGCTCGGGAACCCGGTCGAGCTCGGTGCGAGCGCGGTCTTTCCGATCAAGGCAGGGATTATTGGGGGAGTGCCGATCTCGGGCACCGTCCCGACGCCCACGCCCACGACCACCCCGACCCCCGCCCCCAGCCCGACCGCCACGCCCAAGACGTGCACGGTACCGGCCTTCCTGGGGACCAACTCGGACAACGCGCAGGCGACGTGGAATAGCGCCGGCTTCGTGCCCAGCAACCTCACGGTCTCCTTCGGCACCCCTGGCTACACCATCGCATCGGAGACGCCGTCCAATCAGGACGGGTCCCAGCATTCGTGCAAGAACTTCAATCTCACGGTGGGCCCGTAGCCATGACCCGATCGCCATCGCACACGGGGCGACGTCACGGGCTGGGGCAGGCCCTTACCGAGTTCGCCCTCATCTTCCCCGTCTTCATGCTCATGCTGTTGGGCGTGGTCGATCTCGGCCGCGGCATCTATGCCTACAACGCGGTCTCCAACGCGGCACGGGAGGGCGGACGGACCGCCATCGTCAACCAGTACGAGTCGGACATTCGGAGCCGTGCCGCGGCCCAGGCGACCGCCCTCGGCATCCCCGCGACGGCACCGAGCTCATGCGCCGGCGGCGTGCCAGCGGACCCATCGGGTGTCTGCGTGAGCTTCGTCTTTGCTGACCTGACGACCGACTGCTCGGCCACCCTCGCTCCGGGGTGCGTGGCGGTGGTCACGGTCAAGTACACGTTCACCGCCATCACCCCGATCATCAGCAATCTGATCGGTCCCGTGTCGATGACCTCGACGACCAAACAGGTGATCGAGAGCGTCTGCACGGTCTCGGGGTGCCCGGTCCCATGACGCGTCACGCACGTCCAGGCCGCCCCTTGGCCGGAGGTACCAATGCCATGACAACGGCTGCATCTGAATCCCGTCACCGGCGCCCGGCAGGCCAGAGCCTCGTCCTCTTCGTGCTTGCGCTCGTCGCCCTCTTGGCCGGAGTCGCGCTCGTGATCGACGGGGGCAACGCCTTCGCCCAGCAGCGCGCCACGCAGAATGCGATCGACGCCAGCGCGGACGCGGGCGCCACGGTGCTCATCAACAACGTTGCCGCCCAGTCGCTCACGATCCTGCCCAAGACTGACCAGGATGTCCTAGATGCCGTGAACACCGCTGCTGCCAACAACGGGATTGGGACACCGACCGCCTACTACACGACCATCTCGGGCCAGTGCATCCTCGCGGACGGCACGACCGCCCCGCCACCCTGCAACACGGCGTCGGGTGCGGTCAAAGTCGGGTCCGGATCGATCCCGACAGTCGGACCCGACGCAGATGGCAACCCGCAATGCCCGTTGCCATACCTGACGCCGACTGGGACGCTGACGCCAGCCTCAACGCCCGCGCTCGCCTGCGGCGTGGCGGCCTTCGGAACGAAGACCTTCAACACGTTCGTGGGTGGGGTCATCGGCATCAACCAGCTGACAGCGGGCGCCACCGCGACCGCGGTTGCCGGAGGACAGGCCAGCGTGTGTCCAGCCGGGACGCCCTGCGGCTTCCTGCCGATCACCTTCCCGACGTCGCTCACCGCCTGTGGGACCACGAACAAGCTGGACTTCGGGACTTGGCTGGCCTACAACCTGCTTCCTCCCGACACCGCGCTGACGTCCACGAACGAGTCCACTGTGCCGATCTGCGGCACCGGAGCCGGGAGCGTCGGCTGGCTCGCCATCCAGCCCGAGGATACCCAAGGGGTGGCCGATCTCGCCAACGACATCACCACGCCCGATAACCCACCGCTCTTCCTGCCGCTGTGGCTCAACGCGCAGACGGGCAACACCAACAGCCAGCTCGTCGAGACCGCGATGAACGCCTACGCCGGCAACATCGTGGGGACCTACGAACCGGGCAAGGATCAGTTGGTCACGATCCCGCTGTACGACTGCACGGCGGACGTGAAGGTGGTGGGCGGCCAGCAGAACCCGGCCACGAACCCAGCGCAGTGCTCGGGATTGAGCGCGCAGGACCTCAACGGCGGCACGGGCTCCAACCTCTATTACCACATCCCTTCGATCGCCGGCTTCGTTCTCGATCACGCATACATCCAGGGCGACAACAGCACGGTCTGCAACAGCGCCCCGGGCACCGTCGTCGGGTTCACCCTGGGAGGCAACGGTGGCACGGGGTGTCTGAAGGGCTGGTTCGTCAGCATCAGCAGCCCCTCGACGGCCGTCGGCACGGGATACGGCAATCCGACCTCGGCCTACGGGGTACAGCTCATCCGCTGAGCGCGCGTGTGCTGGCTCACTTCGGGCAGGCGGACCGTTCACCGACCGCCCCAGCTTGGAGAGCGCCTGGGCCATACGAGTCCATAGCGGACGGGTCGCCCAGCGTGGGCCCGAACGTGGCCATGCGACGCCGAGATGCCCTCTCTGCTCCCGCACCCGCTCATAGCGCCAGATAGACGCTCGCGGCGTCGATCTCGCCGGGCCCCTGGGCGGTCAGGCCGAAGGCGGCGGTGCCCGGAGCGATGGTGATGGTCGCGTCAATCGCGCCGTCCCCAGACGCGAGCGGAGCCAGGCTGATCGTGCTCGTGTTGCCGGCATAGTCGCGCAGCTTCATCTCGAGGTTCTGCGGGTTGGTGGTCCCGCCGATCGCTACCACGCGGAGCTGCGTCCCGCTGCCGACCACGGGCACGATCGGCGAGGTCATCACCTGGGGCGAGGAGACGGCAGCACAGCCGGTCCCGGTCCAGGTCGCGTTCGTCCAGCCGTCGCAGCCCGGGCCGAACGTCCAGGCCACCTCCAGGGTCTCGGGCGTCGCGGACGGCGAGGCGGTCGTCGCCGGCCCAGGGGTCGTCGCGGGCGCTGGCGTCGCGCCTTCGCTGGCCGATGGGGTCGGCGACGCGGAAGTCGTCGGAGCGGCCGAGGAGGTCGGGACCGGCGTGGCGGTCGGCGTGGGGCTCGCCGTCGCGGTCGGCTGGGCGACTGGGGTCGGTGAACCGGACGCCGTGGGGTCGGAACTCACGGAGAGCGTGGCGCCCGGCGAAGGGGCAACCGTGGCCGACGGCGTAGGGGACGCGATCGCCAGCACAGTCGGGGTCGGACTGGGCGCCGTGGTGCGCGCCATGCCGGCGACGTTGGCGATGGCCGAGGTCGTGGTGACGAACAGGCCGACGATCGGCGCGCCGGCGAGCGCGACGGCGGGAACGAGCACGGCCGCGATGAACGCCAACCCGACCGCGTATTCGGCGAACACCTGTCCCCGTTGCTGCCGAGCCATTGCCGCGCCCCGTTCCTCTTGCCGCGCGGAAGCTCACGCGGGCCCACCGGAAGGGTGGCCAGGACGGGCGCAGTGTCAACGGTTCGCGGCGCGAATCCGGCGTCGGGGTGTCCGCGCTCCCCTATGTGCCGAGGCGAGCAAGGGCGTGGGAGATCGCCCCGACGTCCAGGCAGTGCTCGCACATCGCGGCCCAGGCAGCAACGTGCAGGGGGCCCTCATCGGGCCCCAGGGAATTTCCGCAGAAGGTGCAGGTATGTCCAGCCCGGTCCTCATCAGCGTCCCCGTAGGCATCCGGGCCCCACGACTCTCCCTCGGAACGGCCCGCCGTCACGTGAAGCGCGCCGGTCCGGAGGCACCCATCGCAGATCGCCGCCGCCCCTCCGACCGCGTAGTGCAGGGCCACCTCGGGCCCCGCTCGACCGCAGACCATGCACACTCGGTCGGCGGCGCGGGTGGCCGCATCGGCCAGCATGCCGGCCGTCAAGGCCCCGACGACCGGAGTGCTCCCTTCGCAGCGGTCCGGTTTGTCGATCATCCCGAGACCCGCGTCGAAAACCCAGGCGCACAGGGGGCAGGCGCTGGCCGAACCCGTGGCGCTGAGCACGAGCTGCCCCCAACCGCAGTGCGGGCACCGGCCGTCCGGTTCGCCGAGGAGGTCACCCAGGGTGGGGTAGATCCCGAGCAGGGGGATACCGCGTTCGGCCAACCGCTCCTGAATCCACATCGCGGTAGCCGCGCCCTCGAGCGTGTCGGGGAGACGGACGGCTACCTCCTGGGCCTCAAACAACCCCTCGAGGTTGAGCTTGTCCGGGCCGATCGCATCGGCCGGATCAATCAGGGCACCCAGGGCGTGGTACTCGCTGGCCCATCCGGGAGCCGTGTCGCCTTCCTGGGCGACGACGCAGAGACGCTTTGCTTGGTTCTCTTCGATGACCAGCGGTTCGTCGTGCGATGAACTGAGCCAGCCGAGCGGGGTCGGCATTGCCGGGAGGAACCGATCGATCACGAAATCCCATTCTTCGGGGTGGGCTGCACGACTCAGCGACCCGACCACGGTCACCAGTTGGCCGACCGCCGCGCCGTAGGCATAGATGGCTTCATTCGAGAGAAGCATCGCCTCGGCGCGCTCGATGGCCTCATGCTCGGCCCATTCGGCCTGCTCCTCCACCCACACGCGAGCCCCGGACTTGGCGGCTACGCGACGTGCCTTCGCCTGGATGCGACCTTCGTATCTGTCGATCGCGGACGACTGCCCGCGCATTCGTTCGGCGATCTCCGACATCACAGCAGGAGCCAGGGTCGGCAGCTCTTCGATGAGCCGATCCACATCGGCACGCTGAGTTTCGGTTGGGCCGCTGGCGGTCATGGGTCCGTGTCTCCTGGGTACCAAGGTGCGATCGGTTGCCGGGGGACGCGGACCGATCGTCAGGATCCGACGCCCAGGGCGCGACGACCCGAACGTCCTATGCTGTCTGGGACGCTCGGCGTGGCACGGTGGACAGTCGGCGATGTGTTTACGGTGTCAAGCGCGCCGGGTCGACCCGTGCGCCAAAGGAGATGCTTTCGCCGCCCCCCGTCGAGGGCCCCCGCCACGCACGATTCGGGGCCCGTCAGGCGACCCCCCCTTTGGCGCGCCCCCTCGGAGGCCCCATCGGCCTCGCGGAGCAGGCGCTCGAGCGTGGCGTGTCCGATCCGCAGGCGGGTGGCCATTCGTGCCCGCGGCCCCCACTACGCGCGACGGCCAGCCGGCCCGGTGCGATCCGCTCGGACATTGCGGGTCTCCGTACGGGACGCCCGTCATCCTTGGGCGGGCACCGGCCCGCGTCCAGCAGTCGAACGGCGGGCCGGATCCGTACCTTCGTTCCCGCCGACCGGGGCTCGACCTTGGCCTGCACCCCGCCGAGCGCCCGGCGAGGGCACGGCCCGCGATCGGCGACCAACATCAGCGGCCCGCGTCAGCGGGGAGCGGTTCCGGCCGGCCGAGGAAGTAGCCCTGCCCGAGCGGCGCGCCCAGTTCGCGCAGCATGTCGAGTTCGGGCCGCGTCTCGATGCCCTCGGCGATGACCTCGCAGCGCGCGCGCTGTGCGAACTGCGTCAGACCGGCGACCATGGCCTGACGGGTTAGGTCGCGGTCCACGTGGCGCACCAGGCTGATGTCGAGCTTGAGGAACTGCGGCCGCAGTTCGACCACGTGGCGTAGGCTCGCAAAGCCCGCCCCCGCGTCGTCGACCGCGAGGCTGACCGTCGGCCCGAGATCGGCCACCGCGCGACGCACGGCGCGGTAGTCCGCGATCTCGAGATGCTCGGTCACTTCGAGCACGATCCGGCGCGCCCGCCCTGCGAGCAGTCCCCCGAGCTCGGCGCGGAGGATCACGTCGGGCGAGACGTTCAGGCTGAGCCAGTAGTCGCGCGGGAGCGTGGCGGCGGCCTCCAGAGCCGCCGCGAGGGTGGCGAACTCCAGCTCACTCCCGAGGCCGGCCACATGGGCCTCGGCGATCACCCGGTCGGGCGGCGTCCCGTCGGCGAAGCGGGTGAGCGCCTCGTAGCCCACCGGTTCGCCCGAGGCCAGCGCGAAGATCGGCTGGAAGACCGGGCGGAAGGCCCGATCGGCCAGTACCTGCCTGATGCGCGCCGTCACGAGGTCGGAACGGTGGGACCACTCGAGCTGACCGCTGAGGAGCGCGCTCGCCGTCGCGGCGAACTCTCCGACGGCGGGCAGATGGTCGATGAGATGGCGGGCGTACTCGTCGTCGAACGTGGCCGCGGAGACGAGCCCGAGCAGGCCGTCCCCGTTGCGGATGGGCGCCCCGGCGATCGCCTTGATCCCGAGCGCGGCCATGGCAGCGCCGTATGACCCGTCCTCCGGGCGTCCTCGCCAGACCTCCGCCCAGGGGCCCTGCTCGGCCCGCCCATAGAGGTACTCGGCGCGCGCGAAGGGCAAGGGCCGGCCCGGCGAGAAAGGCAGGCCATCGGGTCCGCCGGCGGCGAGGCAGACGGCGCGCCCGGGTGTCGGAAAGTCGAAGATGGCCGCCACGTCGATCCCGGGCAACCCGAGCAGCTCGCCGCAGATCTCGGCCGCCGTCCCGGCGGCGGTCGGGGCGGGCTGCAGACGAGCCAGCGACGCGGCCACCTGGGCGCGCTCGCGGAACTCCGCGGCCAAGACGGACTCCGTGGCCCGGATCGCCGTCACGTCGCGCTGGACCCCGACGTAGCTGGTGATCGCCCCGTCGGGGCCGCGGATCGGCGAGATCGTCGCCTCCTCCTCGTAGAGCGTGCCGTCCTTGCGCCGGTTGATCATGGTCCCGGACCAGGTGCGGCCGCGCGTCAGACGGGCCCACAGCGCCCGGTAGAAGCCCGCGGTCTGGCGGCCGCTCTTGAGGATCCGCGGGTTCTGGCCGATGACCTCCTCGCGGCGGTAGCCGGAGACCCGCTCGAAGGCCGGGTTGACGTATTCGATGGTCCCCGTGAGATCGGCGATGATCACGGACTCGGAGGTGTGCTCGATGGCCGCCACGAGCCGCTCCCGCTCGGCCTGGAGGGCGCGCTCGGCGGTCACGTCGCGCTCCACGGCGACGTAGCCCGTCACCGCGCCGTCCCCGCCGCGGACCGGCGAGATCGAGACCTCCGCCACCCGCTCGTCGCCCTGCGGCCGGCGATGGATGAGATCGCCCTGCCACGTCGCTCCCGCCGCGAGCGCCCGCTCCATCGCGCCCAGCACGCCCCGCGACTGGGGGCTCCCGAGCGTGTTGGGACGGCGGCCGACCAGCGCGTCGCGTCTTTGGCCGCTCAGGCGCTCGAAGGCCGGGTTGGCGTACTCGATGACCGCCACGGGGTCCGTGATCAGGATCGCCTCGCTCGCCTGCTCGATCGCCTGGGCGAGCTTGCGGTCGTGGGCCTCGAGATGGCGCAGGTCGGTCACGTCGGAGAAGAAGCCGACCAGGCAGGGCACCCCGTCGATCTCGACCGGCGATGCCTTGATGTCCGCGAGCACCACCCGGCCGTCCCTGCGGACGCAGGGGACCGAGCGCGACACGCCGGCACCGCTCGAGAGCGCCTCGAACTCCGCGAGGATCGCCGGCAACGCCTCGGCCGGGTGGATGTCGCGGACCGTGAGGCGGGTCAGCTCGTCGGGCGTGTAGCCTAGGAGCATACTGGCCGCCGCATTCACGTATCGGAAGCGCAGGGTCGCCTGCTCGGCGATCAGGATCGCCTCGGTGGTCCCCTCGAAGATGGCCGCATAGCGGCGCTCCGAACGTGCCAGCGCCTCCTGCGCACGGTGCTGCTCGGTGATGTCGGCGATGGTGCCGATCGACCGGATCGGTCGTCCACTCGGGTCGAGCTCCACACGGCCGCGCCCGTGCACCCAGCGTTCCTCGCCGCTGTCCGCGCGGATGATCCGGTACTGGCGATCGAACGGCTCGCCGCGCGCGGCGACATCCTCGGTGAGATAGGCGAGCATGGCGGCGCGCTCGTCGGGGTGGACCAGCGAGGCCCAACCGGCCACAGAGCGATCGAAGGCCGCGTCGATCCCGAGAATCGCGTCGAGTCCCGACGAGCTCACCCAGCGACCGGCCACGAGGTCGGTCACATACGACCCGATCCGGGCCACGGCCTCGACTTCCTCGAGGCGCGGGACGGCGCCCGCAGTGCGGGCGTCGGGCGGGCTCGCCGGTGCGAGTGCCCAGTGTGAAGGAGCGAGACGCCGCTTGGTTGCCACCGCAGACCCCCGACGAGTTCTATGTCCGCGGGCGGGGCGAGTTCGACCACTCGACTCGCGCCTGGGACGCAGGCATCCCGACCGATTCGCTGGTGCGCATCGACACCGCGGCGATCATGTGATCGGTGCGTCGTCTGCGCCACTGTACGGACGGGTCAGCGCGGGTTCGCTGATCGTCCCCCGGGTGGGCCCCTCTGACACCCTTCCCAGGCGCCAGTCGCATCTCGCTTCGCGCGTCGCCCGGAGACGACAGAAGCCGCCTGACCCATCCGTCCGAGTCTTCACCCAAGCCAGGGTGCTCCACGCGCCGGGAGCAGGAGAGCCGTCGGCAGCCCGGGTTGCGCCCCGCACGATTCGGGGCTGTTCAGGCGACCCCCTTGGGCGCGCCTCGTCGGACACCTGATCGGCCTCTCGCAGCAGACGCTCGAGGGTCGCACGCCCGATCCGCAGGCGGGTGGCCATTCGTGCCCGCGGCCCCCACTACGCGCGACCGCCGGTCGGCGCAATGGCCCTCGGCCGCGACCGGATGGCCCGTACGGGACCCTCTATTTCACCGCCGGTAATCGCTGTTATAGGCGGCAATCTTGACAGGCACGCTGGCCCGCCGAAGCTCCCGCATGAGCACCGCCCTGGTCCCCACCCCAACCCCCGCCGCTCTCGTTCCCACCTGGTCG
>JAJYJR010000118.1 GCA_021789355.1 Chloroflexota bacterium
CCACCCTCGCGCTCGCCCTTCGAGGCCCGCGCATGCTTGCCGTGCTCCATTCATGCTCCGTGGGCGCGGGCACCTCAGGGTGAGCGGATCGGGGACCAAGACACCTGAGGTGTCTGGATACCCAGTGGCTGTAGAGAGGATTCTGGGTCAACCTCCCGAACAGGAGGCCAGAAGTCGGGGTCAGGTTGAAGTCACTCGCCCAATCGATCCAGTTCGGATTTCCCAGGGTGTCGCCAGTCGTCTTTCCGTCGAACGATGCCGCCCAGGTCACGTTGTGCGCTAGCTCCGGCGTCGACTCGCTTCCCGCCTCGTCGATGCCGACCACGCGAACCTGCGCGTGATCGGCGCGCGTGAGCGTCACGGTCCCGAACGCGCCCGTTGACGAATCCACGGACCCGCGTCCGAGCTCGTTCCCGTAAGTGTCATAGACGATGACCGTGCCGCTCCCTGTCGCGGCGCCGGAGCTCCCGGCGACGGTGTACGTCGGAACTCCCGCTGTCGCGTTGCTTCCCCAGGGGATGCGGGAATAGGTGATCGGCCCTCCGCGGCTTGTATCCGGTGGGGTCGGAGCAACCGTGTCGATGGCAAAGGTCGGCAAGCTCGGTGTGAGCGTGGCGCTGTTTCCGACCAGGTCCGTCGCGGTGATGCTCAGACCGTACGATCCGTCCGGCGAGCCTGGTGTCCCCATCGTCGCTTGGTACTCGAATGTCGTCCCGGCGCCGCTCGACCTGCTGAAAGTCAGCCCGGTCGGCGACGAAAGCACGGTCGGGTCGCTGCCGAGCGCCTCGTCGAAGATCAGCGAGGCGCGGACGACCGTTCCCACCGTCGCCGCGGTCACCGACGAGAGCACATTCGAAGCCCCCGGCACGTAGGAGAGCACTGGAGTCTCCGCCAGCGCTGGAGGTTTGAAATCAAGGGTGACGCTGGTGCTCGCCGAGGCCCGGTTACCGGCCGCATCGACCGCCTGGACGAGAACCGGCAGGCTCGCCTCGGGGAGCGTCGAGATGGCCGTTCCGACTGCGGTTGTCTCGGCGCCGGTGATCGCGTAGCTGCAGGTATAGTTCGGGGACGTCGACTGATACGATCCGCAGCTCAGCGCGTAATCTCCCATCGTCACCGAGAGCGCTCCGGTTGTATCCACCGATTTCGCTATGTCAAGAGTGACCACCAAGTCATCGTATCCGCTCACCCCGCTGAAGAGCGCGCTCTTCGTCAGGGTGGTGGTCCCATCGTAGCTCCAGGTGGTCAGGTTGGAGATCGTGGGCATCTGCGTGTCCACCAGGAACGAAGGACCAGCGACCGTCGCCTGATTGCCGACAAGATCGGTGACAACGACGGTGCTGGTGCAATTCCCAGAGCCGTCGCTCGCCTGGATGTTCCGCTGGTACTGGTAATCCGTGCCCGAAACGAGGCCGAAAGAAAGGTCCTTCGTCCCACCACCTGCCAACGAGCACGTTACTGTGAGAGTCGGGTCGCTTCCGAGTGCCTCATTGGCCGTCAAGGAAAGAGTCTCGGTTTCGTTGACGCCCACGTCACCAGGTGACGCCGACTGGAAACTGAGCCACGGCTTCGTGAAATCCAGCGTCACGTTGGTGGTGGCCGACTGGGTGTTCCCCGCCTCGTCGATGGCTTGGACCGTCACCGGCAGGGTCGCCTCGGGGTGCATCGAGACGAGCGTCCCGTCCGCGGTCGTCTCGCTGCCGGTCACGGTGTAGCTGCACGTGTAGCTCGGCGATGTCGGCTGATACGTTCCACAGCTCAGCGCGTAGCTCCCCATCGTCACCGAGAGCGAGGCCGGCGGAACATCGAGAGGCTTCGGAACATCGAAGGTGACGATCAAATCGTTGTTACCCGGCACTGCGCTGAACCGGTCGGCGTTGGTCTTGAGGTTCGTGATCGTCGGAACCTCGGTGTCCAAGGCGAACGAAGGACCGGCGACCGTCGCCTGATTGCCGGCCAGATCCGTCATGGAAATCGCGCTCGTGCATTTCCCAGAGCCATCGCTCACCTGGGTGGTCCGTCGATAGCTATAGGTCGTGCCCGAGACAAGGGAGAACGAGAGCGGCCCCGAGTCACAAGTCACTGCGACGGTCGGCGCGCTCGCGAGCGTTTCGCTCGGCGTCAACGCCAGGGTCTCGGTGACGTTGAGACCGGCATCCGCTGGAGACGCCGACGATGACGCGAGGAAAGGAGGAGTGAAGTCGACCGTCATCGTGCCGAGCGATGCTGCGTTGACGTTGCCGGCGGCGTCGACCAGCTCGGCCACCAGGCTTTGCGGTCCTTCCGGTTCGGTCCCGCTGAGCGTGAGCGTCGCCGTGTACTCCCTCGGACCGCTCTCGCTCACCTGCATCGGGAGCGTGCCGAGCGTGACTTGCGGCGGGTGCGCGAGATCCTTTGACACCTTGAACGACACGGTGACCGTGGTCGCTTTTTTGGCGAATAGGCTCACGGGCGTCAGCGCCAACACGGAGGCTTGTGGAGCCTCGGTGTCGATGGTGAGCTTTCCCACCTCGAGCGCACCTGACTTGTTGCGGGCGAGGTCGATGAGCTGGGCGCTGATAGCGTAGCTCCCTTGCGCGTCGTTGGCGGAAACGAGATGGTTCCATACGAATGTCGTGTCGCCGAGCTGGGTAGGTCCGGTCAGGGTCAACGACGGCGCCACCGTGAGCTGCGGCGGCTCCGAGAGCGGTTCGTCCGACGTCAGCACCACCGCGACGTCGGCGCCGAGCCGCGCATCGGCCGGAGTGACCGAGCTCGTGGCGATCACCGGTTTGGTGAAATCCAGGGTGACATTCCCCAGCGCGAGCCCGGAGATCTCATGCCCGTCTTCATCGACCATGTCCAGCGTGAGCGCTGCCGTGCCTTCGCTATCGCTCAGTCTCGCCGTATGGGTCAGGCGGAAATGCGTCGCCTTCGAGGCGGAAGCATCGACGGTGAAGTCGAGCACGCGTCCGTTCAGCTCCCCCTGGACGACGGGCGGCTTCGCCAACGGCTCGGTGGTGTCGAACGTGACGCTGAACGTCGTCCCCACCTTGCCGATCGCCGGCGCGATGACAGGCGTTCCCGCAAGCTTCACGGCAGCGGTGGCGAGGAGGACCGAACGGATGCAGTAGCCAGTCGTCGCGCAACTGAACCCCACCGGGCACTGGGTGGCTGAGCTACAGGTCAACTTCGCCTGCGCCGGGACCGCCAGGTTCGGCGTGCAGGCGATGGACCCAACCAGGAGGCCGACCACGACGCCGCAGGATGGGCGGAGCTGGGCGTGACCCGTCGCTTTGCCCCGTACCCTCGACCCGGGGGCACCGGTGGCGCCGGGGCCATTCGCACCCCCACGGGCATGGCTCCCTCTGCAATGCGCACGCCGAGAGTCTGCCGCGGAAGCTCTCATCTACGAGTCGCCTGCTTTCATGTTCACCTTCGGAGCGGGGCACATCGCGGCCACCTACCCACCCCGGCAGGAGAGGTAGACCGCCGATTTTCCGCTGCGGGTGTCGGTCCAGACCGCGCACGTACTTGTAAGCCCATGCGGCCCTCGGGTGCGAACCCGTGCCTCGGTGGCGTCGTGGTCGAGCTTGCTGGCGTGGGTGGTCGGCATCGTCCACGGGCGAAGGAGGGTAGATGTTCTGTCCGAAAGCGTCAAGTCGAGCGCGTGGGCTGGCGTCGAGACGAGCTTTCCACAGTGGGCGGCTGAAAGCGCCCGTTTGAGATCACCGGAAGGAGCGGAGCAACGCCGCCGTCCGCAGCGGGCCACGGGCGTACGGGTCGCGTCGCCGGCGTAGGCGAGCTGGCGGGCGCTCTCATCGGGGTCGTGCAGCACCGCGATCGGGGGCAGGCGTCCTTTACAGCGCGAACACTCAAGTGCGTCGCCGCCCCAGGTTCGGCGGAACAGCTCGGCCCAGAGGAGCCGCTCGGCGTGCGGCAGTGCAGCAGCGGCCTCGCTCAGCGCCGGCTCGGCCTGCGGCGTCCCTCGACTGCGCTCGGGATGAGCGGAGGCGGGCTCGCTCGGTCTCGGCTCGTCGTGGCGGTGCTCGCAGGCCGAGCCTCGGCGCTTGGTCGGCGCGGGCACCACGATCCCTCGACTGCGCTCGGGATGAGCGGGATTTCGCCGCCGGGGCGAGGATGCCGAAGTACTTGCGAGTCGGATGGCCCGGCCCGGGGATGAGGCTGGCCAGCCGCATCAAGAGCTCGATCGGCGTCAGCACCAGCGTGGTGTTGCCGTGGCGATCCGGCTTCTTCAGGCGGTACGAGAGCAGCCCGTCCGGTCGTTCGGTGGGGCGCGCGCTCGAAATCGGTCCGCGCAGGAGGTAGCGGCACACGCGCTCCATCCGGTCGCGGTCGTTTCCCTCGATGGGAGAGGAGGCGTACACGTGGAGCCTCGAAGGCGTCGTTGCCACGAGGCCGCCGGATGGATGCTCCACCTCGTCTTCTTCCACCAGCGAGAGTGCCGCGCCGGAGCGCTCCCGCTGCCCTTGTCGCAGCGCCACCTGCGCGTCCGGCAGCGTCTTGGGAAGCTGGCCTGACGCCGCGTTGAGCGCCGCCTGCACGTCTTGCGCGGCGGCGTCGATGTTGCGCGACAGATGGAACTGCACCGTGATCGAGCAGTGGCCGAGGATAGTGGTGGAGGTCATCTCGGTCACGCCGGCAATCAACCAGGTTGCGCTCGAGCGGACTCGTCACCGTCGATGCCATCACCGCGGGCGCGGCGCCCGGCAGGTCCGCCGACACCCGGATGGTCGGGATGTCCATCTGGGGCAGCGCGGCGATGGGCAATTGCGAATAGGCGGCCACGCCGAGCAACAGCAACAAGAACATCAGCAGCGAGGTCGCGATCGGGCGTTGGATGAAAGGGGCCGATACGTTCACGGGTCACACCACCTCGGGCGTGCGCCTCGCGCGCCTATTTCGCTTGCGCCTCGCGAGCAGGAACGCGAGGCCAACGATCAAGAGGTTCGCGTCTGCCCCGCTGGGTCCGCAGCCGCAGCCGGCGCTCGGCGCGCGCGGGCTTGACGGGTGACCGGCATCCGCAGGAGTCGGCCCGCCGCCGTCGACGAATCCGGTGCCGCCCGTCTGACCCGCGTCGGGCGTGCCGCCGTCGACGAATCCGGTGCCGCCCGTCTGACCCGCGTCGGGCGTGCCGCCGTCGGGGACCGTCGACAACGATGCGCAGGCATCGATGCCGGTTCCGACGATCCCCCAGCTCCCGAAACCGGCGCCGGAGCGCAAGCTGTGCGCCAGCTCGCCGCGGCCGTCGACGGCGAAGACCTCGGCGCGCCCGTCGCCCCGAATCCAGCCGAACGGATCGGATGCGGACCGCAAGCCGAGCGACGCGTAGTGCGAAGGCCAGCTCGCGCTCGCGACCGAGTAGGCCAGGTCGACGATGTCGCCGGAAGGATCGCGCGCAACGATCTCGGCGCCGCCACCGGGGTTCACGAAGGCCGAGGGCTCGCCGATGATCGGTTCGCTGGCGAGCGTTGCGAATCCGCGGAAGCCGCTCTCCCCGGCTTGCGCCGTGTCGCGCCAGAGCGTGCTATCCGTGCCGCGTCCGAAGAGCTCGACGGTCCCATCGGGCCAGCGCACGGGCGCCAGGCGCGAGCCGATGCCGCTGCCGAAGCGCGCGAACGCCGACCAGTTCCCGCCGGCGGCCGCGCAACGGCTGCGCCAGACGCCACCGGAGCGGTCGACTTCGTAGAGCTCGGCGTGCCCGTCGGCCCAGACGAGACCAGTCGGACCCACGTCGAAACCGCTGCCGCCGAGCGTGGTCCAGCCCGACCACGCGTCGGCGCTCGTGTCCCAGTAGTCGTGCCAGGCGGCGCCGTCGCTGCCGAGCGCGAAGACCTCGGTGCGTCCGTCGGGCCAGACCAGAGTCGACAGGTGGCTGAGGGCGTTGCCGCCGAAGCTCTGATACGCGCGCCAGCCGCGGCTCGCGGTCCACCACAGATGCCCGGTGGTGCCGTCGGCGAGCGGGCTGAAGAGCTCCGGGTAGCTCCAGGGCGTTCCCCAGAACGCGGCGGCCGAGCCGCAGGCGGCGCCGACATCCAGCTCGGCCGGCGCGGACCAGGAGTCGCCGCTGCCGGTCGTGTCCGCATGCACCGCCATTCCGGTTTGGGTCCGAGCGAAGAGCGTCACGTGCCCGTCCGGCCAGTCGACCAGCGTCACCGCGTCGTTGCCGGTGACTTGCGGCAGCACGAAACCGGGTAGCGGCGTTCCCCCTGGGGTTCCCCCGTCGGAGGGCGTTCCGCCATCACCCGGCGTGCCGCCATCGCTGGTCGGCGTTCCCCCGTCGGTGATGGGCGTGCCTCCGTCGGTCGGCGTACCTCCATCCGTTGGCGTGCCGCCGTCCCCCGGAGGGCCGATGGTACCGCCGACGGCGAACGACTGAAGGTCCTGCACACTGCCGTTGAACTCGTCGAGATCGCAGCCGCCGCTGCAAGCCATCCCGGCGACGCTGCCCGAGGCCGTGTACTGCCAGAACTGCCACTCGTTGTTCCAGGGGGCAGGGATGTCGGGACACGACGGGACGTAGTTGGCGTACCAGAGCGGGTTCGTCTTGAACTGGCTCGGACTCCCCAGCGCGTTGATCCAGAAGTCCGGATAGGTGTAGATGACCGTCGTCAGACCGGTCTTGGCGCGGATCTCGTCGATGAAGTCTTGCGCCACCGTGATCGCAGTCGAGGCCGTCGCACAGCCGGCGGTCGAGTTGTCCGGGCACAACGTCTCGAAGTCGAGAAATGGCGGCAGGTCGCCGGCTTGAAAGCCACCCCAGCGGGCGACAGTGGCCAGGTAGAAGTCGGCTTGGACCGCGCCGGAGGTCACGCCGTCGTCCGGATGGAGGTAGCAGTAGGCGCCGCGCACCACGCCGCTGGCCTTCATGCCAGGCCAGTTGTACTGGAAGCCGGGATCCGGGAAGTTCATCCCTTCGCTCGCCTTGGCGATGGCGAAATCCAGGCCGGCGGTCGACACCTGGGACCAGTCGATCGAACCCTGGTAGTGCGACACGTCCGCGCCCTTGACCACGGGTCCCGCGGCGCAGGTAGTGATGGCCTGGCCCACGCTCTGGGCGTTACCGACGTTGGGGTGCGCGGACGGGACGCCGCCACACGCCGCGACCAGGACGGACGACGAAAGGACGAGGAAACGCCGGCACATGGGAGCCTCCCGACACTCGCGGGCACCAGTGCCTAGCACAAACGGGCATCGACTGGAAGCGCCCGGGACGACGCGCCATTTCTGTGTAACGTCACAGCTTCGGCCAACTGGTCGAAGGCAGAGCCCGGTGGACGTGCTCGCGGACCAAGGCCGAACGCAGGGCGCAGGGTCATCGCCGCCGGTGAATGATGTTGCACCCGGACGGGCTTCGTGTCGCAGGAGCCCGGGTGGCAGGAGCGCTCGATTAGAATCTTATCGCCTCGCGGCTATTCGGACTCGACGCGTCTGACTTTTGCCCATCGGACGTGTGGTGGATTCAACCTATTGACGTGCGCAGCGACTCTCCTCCTCCCCGCGCGCGTCGGGGGCGGTCGACGGATGATGCGAGCGATCCCCCTGCTCCCGCTCGGCGCTGACTCCAGCCGCCATCTCTGGGATCCGCATGTCCGGTTGACGCAAGTCGGAGTCGCTGACACGAAGCGCCGCTCCCTGGTGCTCGTCGCGGTACGGCTCCTGACTCCAGACCTCCTGAAGTGGCCGCGATGTCAAGAGGTCTGGACTCCTGCGCGCGGCAGCCTGATCCGTACCGCGACCGTCGGGGAGCGGCGCGCTGGTGGTAGCTGCGTCAACCCGATAAGCATCTCTCTGGGAAATGCCGAAGGGCGTTCCCAGCGCAAGCGACATCGACAGCCCGGTGCGTCCTCGGATGGGATGGCGCTCACGACAGGCTCGCCCCCAGGAACCTCTCACAAAGGAGAAGGCCAACATGTGTCGCACACTTCCTCTTGGCGCGCTCGCGGGAATCCTGCTCGCAACGGGCTGCACCGGCAACGACCCGATTAGCAAGACCACCGGCAACCCCGTCGGCGCCGACGCCGGCGACATCGCCGACAACTTCGCCTGCACCGACTGTCTGACCGACCGCGACTGCCAGAACGGCTACATCTGTGTCCAGGTCGGCGCGAACTCGGGCTGCATGCCCGAGCCGAGGGAGGCTTCTGCGAAGGCGGCGGCATCGTCACCATCATGGTGGACAACGCCGGCCTCGAGAAGGAGGTCTGCGTCGATCCCGACGACAAGTGCGTGAAGTCGGCCTTCACCTGCAACGACTGCCCGGCGAATACAGTCTGCGACCTCGCGAAGGCGAGCTGCGATCCGGTGTCGACCTTCGACTGCTCGCAATGCCCGGCGAACACCACCTGTGACCAGATTAACCAGACCTGCAAGCCGAACAGCACCGGTGGCTTCGACTGTTCGCAGTGCCCGGCCAACACCGTCTGCAACACCGTCAAGCAGAGCTGCGACCCGACCAGCGGCTTCAACTGCTCGCAGTGCCCGGCGAACACCACCTGCAACCAGGCCACGCAGAGTTGCGATCCCATCTCGTCGGGTGGTGGCGACGGAGGGACCCCGGGTTCGGAGACCTGTGGCACCTACGTCGGCCCGGACGTGAGCGCCCAGTGCCATAGCTGTACGCCGGGAGGCACGAGCCACAACGGTCAGCCGTGTCAGCAGAACGGCTGCTACGGCGGATGGTGGTGCGACACGGCCTCGAATTACTGCCACCAGCCGCCGACCAACTGCGGCTCGAGCGGAGATGGCGGGACGGGCTTCAGTTGCTCCCAGTGCCCCTCCAACACGACGTGCAATCTCGCGGCTCAGACCTGCGTGCCGAACTCCGCGGGCGACGGCGGCACGGGCTTCAGTTGCTCGCAGTGCCCCTCCAACACGACGTGCAATCCGGTGGCGCAGACCTGCGTGCCGAACTCCACGGGTGGAGGGGGCTGGACCGGGCCGGTGAGCGGAAGTGTCAATAGCTCGGGCGGAATCGTCTCGCGCCTCTACTTCGCGATCATCGGTGACACCCGGCCGGGCGGCATCAACGGCACGGCGAAGTACCCGACCAAGATCATTACGCAGATCTACCAGGACATCACCTCGCTCTCGCCCCTCCCGAGCTTCGTCGTGACCACGGGAGACTACATGTACGCGAGCCCGACTGGCACCCAAGGCGCGGCGCAGATTCAGCTCTATCAACAGGCAGAGAACGTCTACCCGAACATCGTCTTCCACGCGCTCGGGAATCACGAGTGTACCGGCTACACCGCAAGCAACTGCGGGTCGGGCAACACGAACGGCATGACAAACAGCTACCAGGCGTTCTTGAGCGCGTGGGTGACCCCGCTCGGCTACTCCAAGCCGTACTACACGCTGAAGTTCACGGGCCAGGACGGGAAGTGGACCGCGAAAACCGTCATCGCCGCTCCGAACGCGTGGGATTCGACGCAGGCGAGCTGGCTGCAGCAGGAGATGGCGAAGCCGACGACCTTCACGTTCTTCGTCAAGCACGAGCCGCCGAGCACCTCGAACTGTCCGAACGCGAGTGCGGCCGAGCGGATTGCCCGACAGTACCCGCTGACACTGGAAATCGACGGACATACCCACAAGTTCAGCTTCAGCACGGGCGGGAATGCGTACCTCATCGTCGGAAACGGCGGCGCACCGATGACCGGCAGCGGCACCTACGGCTACGCGACGGTTTCGCAGATTTCCGACAGTCAGGTGGTGGTGTCGCAATTCGACTATTCGGCGCCGAATGCGTCGCCATCGAAGACCTGGACCATCGACGCGAACGGGACGATTCACTGATCCGCTGCGCGCGCCAGGAGCGGGTCGGCGACCAGCGAGCGTCTCCTGCAGTTGCCGGCAGGAGCGGCAGGGACCAAGCGATCGATCTCTCCGCGACGCTGCCCCGAGATCGGCCCACGAGAACGCTGCCGCTATCCGGTTGGCCAGCCGCCGATCGGCTACGGTGGCGAGCACCACGTTCCTTTCGTCCGTCGCTCGCGCATGGTCAGCAGGAGCGGTCTCGAGACCAGTCGGGGAAGCGGGACGCTCGCGCGCAGATGCTCGGCGCCACGCAGCAATGCTTGGTGGCACGGGCGTCCTCGCCCGTAAAAGCCCAGCCCGAATCCGCCGGCATGGCAGGTACCCAGCGCTCACGGGCGAGGACGCCCGCGCCACTGATGAGGAGCCAAGCAGCCGGGGAAGGGGACGCGGGGCGGGGGAACCTGTGACGCCTCGGTACCCGGTCGGCTCCGGCCTCGCTAAGGCTCCCCGACTCGTCCAGACCGCTCTCGTCGCTCTCGCCGGGCCCGCGCGACTACCAGCATCCGACCCTGTCGGGAACACGAGTCGTCGGACGGAAACTGACACCTTCGGCCACCGAATGCCGGGATCACTCTTGCGGTCCTTGCTGCGATGGAGTTTCATCCGACCGTGCGCGTGCTCTTCGTCGAGAACGAGGACTCGTTCTCCTGGAACGTCGTCGAGTCCCTGCCGTTCGAGCGCCGGGAGGTCCAGATCCGTTCCGGGCGCGAGGTGGCGGCCGACGCAGGCGCGCTTCGAAAGGTCGATGCCGTGGTGGTCGGCCCGGGTCCCACCGACCCCGAGCGCGCCGGCATCGTGGGCGTGGTTCGGGCGGCGGCCGAAGCCCGGATGCCGCTTCTCGGGATCTGCCTGGGCCACCAGGCGCTCGGCCTCGCCTTCGACGCACGCTTGGTTCGCGTGCCGCCCGTCCACGGCAAGCGCTCGACGATCATCTTCCTGCCGTCCCGCCTCCTGCCCGGCTTCGAAGGACCCCAGGTCGCCATGCGGTACCACTCCCTTGCGCTCGCGGACCTGGTTTCGCCGCTGCGCGTGATCGCCTCGACCTCGGACGGCATCCCGATGGCCGTCGAGCACGAGACGCTGCCGATGCTCGGGCTCCAGTTCCACCCGGACTCGTTTGGGACCCCACGCGGGCGAGAGATGGTCGCCGACTTCTTTCAGGGCCTGTCGTGACCGTGACCCTCGCCGATCTGGAAGCGCTGCCGTCGTTCGTGCTGCTCGGCCCTGGGTTCTCGGGAGACCCCGCGCGGTTCCTCCTCTTGGAGAATCTCCTCTCTTGACCGCTGGCATCAACCATGCTAAGGCCACCTGACGGAAGCGCCGCGAGTGCGACGAGGTTCGCGTCGAAGTAGCCCGCGAGGTCCAACAGGAGGAACCATGCACCGCTTGCCGCTGAAAGTGATCCGCTCGGCCTTGGCCGTTGGGGCTGTTCTCTTGCTGGGGCCATCGTGTGGGTCTCTCTTCTGCAGTCCCCCTCCTTGCCACATCACTGAAGTGTCGGTGGCCGTCACATCTGCCAGCGGCAGTGGCGCCATGAAGGGTGTTCAAGCGACGCTCACGCGGGCGGACGTGACGCGCTCCTGCGAGATCTACAGCGACAAGGACACGTGGACCCGTTGCGGAGTAGGGGAATCCGGGAAGTACTCGCTAATGGTCTCCGCCCCGGGTTCCAATCAAAGACGATCATCCTGACGGTGACCGTTGCGACTCATCAATGCGGATGTCCCGGCGCGAGCGTCCAGCCCTCGAAGGTGAGCCTGCAGCCCACGACCTGACGGGGACCGGGCTCGCAGCCGCGCGCGCCTCGCCTACGCCGCGCTCTCCTGAACTACTAAGGCGGCGTAAATAAATAAAGGTATCATTTGGGTGTGGCTGGTCTTGGGCGGATCGTGTAGTTCCATTCTCCGTGGAACTTGTCTCGTTCAAGGTTGATGCTCTGCATCTCGGCGTCTGTCACC
>JAJYJR010000119.1 GCA_021789355.1 Chloroflexota bacterium
ACCACCGTCTCGCCGGCGGTCAGGCCGCCCTGGATCTCCGCCATGGAGCTGGTGACCAGCCCGACCTTGACCGCGACCGTCTTCGTCGCCCCGCTGGCGTCGACCACCTGCACCGTGTAGCTGCCGGACGAGCCGGAGAGGGCCGTGGCGGGGACGGCGAGGACGTCCGCGGCAGATGCGGTGGTGACCGCCACGCTCGCGGACATCCCGGATCGCACCTTCGCGGGCGGGTTCGTCAGCGAGACCGTGACGTCGTACGTCACCACGCTGCTGCTGCTCGACGAGGTCGAGCTGGTCGGCGCGATCTCGGTGACCGTCCCGGGCACGGACGCCCCGATCGCCGAGATCGTGGCGGTGGCCGCCTGTCCCACCTCGAGGCTCGCCACGTTGCTCTCGGTGAACGCCGCGATCACCTGCATCGTGCTGGTCTGCATCTCGATGGCGTACCCGGACGGCGCAAGCGCGCCGGCTCGGACGTTGACCGCGGTGACCACGCCGTCGTCGGGCGACGTGACGGATCCCAGGTCCAGGGTCTCCTGGGCCGCGGCCACGGTGACCTGGGCATTCGCGACTGCCGCCCTGTCGGCCGCGATCACGTCGGCGGTGCTGGGACCCACCTTCTCCTGGTAAGCGAGCTGCGCGGCGGCAAGCGCCTGCTGCGACTGGGTCAGGCTGTCCGCCTGCTGCGTTTCCGCAGCGGCCAGCTTCTGCTGTGCCGATTCGAGGTTCTGCTGTGCACTCACCACCGCCTGTTGTGCCGATGTGACGGTGCTGGCCGACGGGCTGGAGTTGGCGTCGTAGCTGGCCTGGGCACTGGCGAGGTTGTTCCGCGCCTGCGTGACGGCGGCGGTGGCCTGCTGCTCGGCCGTCTGGGCGGCGAGCTGAGCCTGGGCCAGTGCCGTCTGCGCGCTCGTCACGCCGGCCTGCGCCTGCGTCACGCCGCCGAGCGTCGACGCGCCGGGGCTGGCCGCGTACGCCGCCTCGGCCGCGACGTAGGCCTGTTGGGCGCTGGCGACGCCCTGCTGGGCCTGCTGGATCGAGAGCTGGTCCTTGGCCTGCTGCGCCTGCTCCGACTGCTGGGCCTGTTGGAGCGCCAGTTGGGCGTTGTCGAGCGCGGCCTTCAGCGAGGCGAGCGTGTCGGGGGATGGGGTGGCCTGTGCGTCGGTGAGCGCCGACTCGGCGTTCTCCAGCGCCGTGCGGGCCTGCTGCACCGCGAGCTCGTTCTGCTGCAGGGTGATGAACTTGTTGTGGTTCGCGGAGACGAGCGCCTCGCTCGCCTGGGACACGGTCTGCTGCGCCGAGGCGATCGTGATGGCCGACGCCTTGCCCGACGCGACGGCAAAGGTCGCCTGGGCCGACGCCAGCTCGGCCTTCGCGATGGCCAGCTGCACGGCGGCGTCCGTCGTGTCGGCCACGGCCAGGGTCTGGCCCTTCGTGACCGCGTCGCCCACCGTCACGGAGACCGACTTGACCAGCCATGCGGTCGTCGTGCTGCTGCTGGTGGAGCTCGACGAGGTGCTGCTGGTGGACGTGCTGGTGCTCGACGTCGAGCCGCTGGTGAGGTCGGGGTCGCTTCCGAAGCTCAGGCCGTACACGGCCGTCGCGGACACGGTGCCGGTCGCGACCACCTGCTCGGTCACGTTCGTCTTTGCAACCGTGGCGGTCAGCACCTGCGCGGTGGCATCCTTCGAGAGGCCCGGCCCCAACACCGCGAACCCCGCGGCGCCCGCACCCACGGCAACCATGAGCGCCGCGCCGATCACTCTGCGTTTCATACGAGTATCCCTTCTCACTGGTCCACGCGTGCGTGACCCTCCCCTCGCCGATGCACCGTCGCACGTGGCAACGGGTTTGGCACCTACGGGCGCGGGAGCGGGGACGGCACGCCGATGCAGCTTCGGCTCGGCTCGCCAGGCGGGGGCGCGGTCCGCGTGTCCGAGGCCGGCTGCGTCTTCATGCGCTGCAGTCTCGAACCGGCGACCTTGCGGAAGGGTTACGCGGTCGACAGAGCCGGCGGACTTGGGGCACGATACCCCGACAAGGGGCACGTGGCAGCTCGGCGGTCGCGGTCCAGGGGCCGCTGAGGCAACAGGCGGAGGTACCGCATGGGGCAGGCACGCAGGACTCGGTTGGCCGCGCAGATCGCGGTGGCGTTGCTGGTCGCCGGCTGCGCGGGCAGCCCGAGTACGCCGGCACCATCCAGGTCCGGGGGCAGCGCCGTGGCGTCCGCGAGCCAGCCATCGGGCGCCCCGACTTCGCCGGCGCCAGGGTCGTCCGTTCCACCGCCGTCCGCCATTGCGAGTGCGGGCACCGCCGGCTGCGGCGTGGCGGGCGCCAGCGCCTGTCCTACGTACCAGATCGGGTTCGCGCGCAACATCCCGTTCACGCCGCCGGTCGACTGCGGCGGAGCCACCCAGTGCCAGATCCAGCTCGACGTCTACTACCCGGCGCCGGGAAGTTCCGGCGGACCATGGCCGCTCATCGTGGCCATACCGGGCGGCCCGGAGCCGCTCGGCGGACGCGCCGGCCTCGGGAGCCTCGCCGTGAGCCTGGCCCAGCAGGGCGCGGTCGTCTACACCGCGGACTACCGCTCGATGCCGAACCAGGATGCGGGGTTCCCGCAGACGTTCCAGGACGCCGCGTGCGCCATCAGCTTCGCCCGGGCGACGGCCGCAACCTACGGCGGTTCACCTGCGAAGGTGACGCTGGTGGGTGGCTCGCTCGGCGGCTGGGTTGGCGCCGTGGTCGCCTTCACGCCCCAGCCGTTCCCTCTCAGTACGTCCAACTGTCTTCAGCCAGCGGAAGACGCCCGACCGGATGCGTTCGTGGGCGTCGCCGGGGTCTATTCATTCGACCAGATCGACACCGGCTATCTCACCGGCTTCTTTGGCGGGACGCAGCAGGCGCAGCCGGGCGCCTGGGCGGCCGGCGAACCCTACACGATCGTCACCAATAACCGCAGCGAGACGATCCCGGTCCGGCTCGTGGCCGGCTCCAGGGACACCGTGGGGAGCGCCATCTCCCAGCAGACGTTCGCGGCGCTCCTGCAGGCCGCCGGTTACAGCGTCACGCTGACCATGATCCCGGGCGCGAACCACGGCCAGGTGTTCGAGGCAGCGCAGACGGTGACGACCATCATCAGCCTGGCAAGGGCAGAGCGCTGACGGAGCTACCGCACCACCCAGCGATATGCCGCGCTGACGTTATTGGCAAACTCCGGCGTGGGGTAGACGACCGCCTTCCAGTAGAAGCGACCGGCTGGCGGGACCCACGTGATGGTCGCCGTACCGTCCGCGCCGGCGCCCGCCCCGCGCGACCCGGCGTAGGTGTAGCGGCCCGTGGCCGCGTCGTAGCGGTACAGGCGGAACGAGATCGTCAGACCGGCGGCGGCCGGGAGCGCCACGGCCCGCACCACGACGGTCGTCCCGGCACGAGCGGACCGCGTCACGGATGGCGCCGACCCGGCCAGTGACACCGTTCGCCGCACGATCACCCGGACCTCGGGCGACTGGGCCGCCGCCAGGACCGGCGTGCCGGGCACGTCCACCCGGTACCAGGTGTTCATGGTGGGGACCAGCGCGAGGCTGAATGAGCCACCCGCGGAGGGCAACTGGACGACGGAGGTGAACCCGCCTGCCGTAGCCGCCCGCCCCAGAACCTGCGCCCCCGCGACACCGGTCGGCTGGACCGTGCCGGTGAGCGTCGCGGTCCCGCCTGCGGACACAATGCGTGGCGCGACATTGAGCGTGGCACTGGATGGGAGCAGCGGCGTGATCGTCCAGGACGGAACCGGAGCGATCCGGTTGCCCGCCAGATCGGCCACCGGCCCCACCGTCACCGCGTAGGGAGTGCCCAGGAGCAGGTCGGCCGCCGGCATGAACGTCCCGGTCGCCGTGGCCGGATCGTACGCGTAGGTGCCGGCGACCAGCGCGCCGCTGGGTGACTGCATGACGAGTCCCAGGTTCTCCCAGGTGGTCGGGTCGATCGGCTCGCTGAACGTGACGGCGATCGTGGGCCGCAGGTTTCCGACCGACGAGCCAGGCGCCGGCGTCACGGCCTTGACCGTGGGGGCAACTGTGTCCAGCATGATCGACGCCTCGGCCGGTGCCGAGACGAGCCCGATCCCGCTGCGGACCCTGACCCAGAGGTGCTTCTCGCCGTCACCGGGCGGGAACGTGTACGACGACACGAGAACGTAGGGCTGCCAGGGATCCCACGCCACCCCGTCGGCGCTGAACGCCATCTGCGCAACCCCGGAGATACCGGCCGTCGCCGCCAGGCTGACGGAGACCGTGGGGGAGTTGGTGGCCGCCCGGCCGTCGTCGAGGGTGAGCGAGACGGTCGGCGTCGTGGAGTCCGGCACGAGCTGCACGGTGAGCGTGAATGCCCCGGACACGTTGCTCGCACCGTTGAGATCGATATAGTAGGTGCCACCGCCCAGGACGGGGTACGAGATGTGCTGCGTGGTACCCACCACGGTGGAGCTCGCCACGAGTCCCTGCGTGCCGACCACGGTGGTCGCCGTGGAGTCGAAGAGGTAGAGCCCGAAGAGCGTGCCGGGCGCGCCGGAGAGGTTCGCGACCACCACGTACCCCGAGGGGACGTCGATGCTGAACACGACGTCGTAGACCGGCCCGCCGAGCTGCCCCGACACGACCGGCCCCGGCAGCGGCACGCCCGGGATGTTCGACGTCGTATCGGCCCGGGCAGAAGGCGGCGGCACCAGGAGCGCACCGGCCACGAGTGCCGCCATGAAGATCGCACGCACGGATCGGCTCATGTCTCGCACAGGATACCGGCCGCCGCCGTGTCGCGGGCTCGGAAGTCCCGGGAGCGTCCGGAGAATCGACCCACGGACGATCGACCTGTGTCGTAACCCTCAGAGCCCTCGCGCCACGACCGCGCCCGAGAACACCTCCACGTCCCCCAGCCCCTCGGCCGTCTGCAGGGCCGAGACCACCAGATCGCGGACGCCGGCCCGGATGGACATCCAGCCGCTCGGGCGCACGAAGTAGTAGGCGTAGCCGTCCGCGGCCACGAGGCGGACGGTAAGCGCTCGGTACGGGGTCCATCCTCCGGCGGCCGTCCAGCTCGCGACCTGGATCTCGACCGGGCTGCCGGCAAACTCCTTGCCCACTGCGATCCGCACGGTCACGTAGCCTCGCTGCCGGGTGACGACGGTGCGCCCGCTCTCGAACGGTCCGGTCCGAGTCACCCCCGGGCTGATGCTCGCGGTGATGCCGTGCAGGGCGACGTCGAGCCCGGTCACGTCCGCGGCGCCCACCGACACCGGCATGGCGCCGGCAGCGCTGGCAAGACCGCCGCTCGCGTAATACCCGGACAGGTACAGCCCGCTCCATTCCGTGAAGTGGAGCACGAAGTTGCCGGGGGCGAGATTGAGCGCGTACGAGCCGTCCGGACGGGTGGCCCACGCCAGCCCGTTGCAGGCGGCGGACGCGCACGGCGTCACCACGATGCCCGCCAGGGGGGCGCCGTCGGGCCCGGTGACCGTGCCCTTCACCAGGTGCCCGACCGGCAGCCGCACGTCGATGCCGCCGACGGTGCTCCCGGCCACGGTGACGGACGCGGCATCGGCAAGGCTCGCGGTGAACCCGCCGGGGCAATCGGCGAGCCCCCCGGAGCAATGGAAGCCGGAGGGCTCGGCGTTGGCCGGATCGTCGAACGCGACCGTGTAGGTCCCGGCGGGCAGGCTGACCTTGTACCGGCCACTCGCGTCCGTGGTGGCGCCGTAGCACTCCGCGGGCGCGGCGGTCGAGCACGCGTCCACGAAGATCCCCGGCCGGGTCGAGCCGCCGCTGGTGATCACGGTGCCGGTGATGCTGCCGTAGGCAGGCGGGCCCGAGAGCGCGACGTTGATGCCGCCGATGTCCGCCCCGGTCAACGTCAACACCGTGGCGGCGGCGCCATCGAGGGTAGCCCCGCCGGCCGAGTAGAACGTCCACGGGTACGTCTCGTGGTCCTGGAACGCGACGGTGTAGGTGCCCGGGAGCACCGCCACCGAGTAGGTGCCGTCGGCGTGCGTCGTGGCATTCCCGCAGTAGACGAGGCCGCTGTAGGGCATCGTCCCGTCGAGGGCGCTGCACACGAACAGGCGGATGCCGCTGACGGGATTCCCGTCGGCAGTGACGATGCCGCTGACGGCAAGGCCGGCCGGCACCCGAACGTTGACCTGGGTGCTCGTGGCGCCAACCGGGATGACCGATGCGAGCGGCCCGAATGGCGTCAGGCTGCTGCCGTTCACGTACCCGGTGGGCAGCGTGCCCGTCGTGTCGGCGACGACCATGTGATAGCTACCGGGGGCGAGGTTGATGATCGTGTAGGTCCCGTCGGCTGCGGTGGTCGCGCTGCCGCCCCCGTAGACCGGGAACTCGACCGCCGTCACCTGGAGCCCGGCGGCGGGCACCCCGCCAGGTCCCACGACCGTCCCCGTGATGGACCCCCTCGTCGGCGGACTGGCTGACGGGCTCGCAGCCGGGCTGGGCATCGAGGGCGGCGACGGTGAAGGCTGGACCACGACGACCTCGATGACCGCCGGGCCGTACTGCCCCGTGTCGGTGAACAGGGCGCGGTAGTAGGCGGTCCGCGTTGGAGCAAACGTGTAGAGGGAGTTGCCGGATCCGTCCAGGGTGACCGTGGTCAACACGCTCCACGCCACCAGGTTGGGCGAGACCTGCCACTGCACCTGTGCGTACGGCGGGCCGTTCGATGCCGACAGGCTGAAGGACTGGCCCAGGGCGATCGTGTTTACCTGCGTGGCGGTCAAGGTGGGGGCCGGCGTCGCCACGTGCGACACGCTGAAGCCGTCGGCCGTCCGAGCGCTCGGCGCCGATACCGCGGTGCCCCCCTGGACCATGGTCCACGCGGTCACCGTCGACACTGGGCCATCTGCCTGCAGGCCGGTGAACTGCACGGCGGGGCTGAAGACGCCGAGGGTCTGCGCGGTCCCGTCCGGCCCGGCCGGGGCCTCGACGATCCACTCGGCCGTGCTCCCCGGGCCCTGGTAGGCCTGCCGGGTGGTGAAGGTCTCCCCGGTGGTCTCATTGGCCAGGGCGATCGACCACAGCGTGCCGCTGACCTGCTGGATCGTCACCGTGATCCGGTCGCCGGGCGTGACGGAGACCGTCTCGATGCGCTGGCTGAGGGAATACGCTGGCAGGACCTGCCACCACGCCTCCGCTGAGACCTCGTTCGTAACTGGGTCATACGTTTCCGCGACCCCGGCCTGGATCAGCGAGGCAGAGCCGACGCCATCGAGCCCGACCCACTCGTCCACGAAGGTCACGGTCGGCGTGGAGGCGAGCGTGGGCACGTTGAACGTCCCGGCGACCCCGGTGTACGGCCCGGGGCCAACCACGTAGCCGGACCAGGTCGGGGATTGCGTAACCGACCCGGACGAGGCGACGAGGGCGGTGTCGCCCATGAGCAACGCCGGTGAGCCAGACTGCGCGGGCGCGCCGAGTCCGGGCAGGATCATCGCCAGCGAGAGGAGCGCGAGCCGGCCGGGTACTCGCGTCACTGTCCGGCCTCCGGCCTGCCATTCATCGCGCGACCATCCTACGGCGACTCCGCGCGGACGCCGGACAAGCGAAGAGGGGCCGGGGCGATGTGCCCCGACCCCTCTTCCTGGGAAGCCACCTCAGGCGAGGCAGCCTCCCCTGTTCAGGATGGACTACATCCAGCGCGCCTGGCGAGCAGGCGTGAGGGTGGTGCCCAGCTGACCCCGGACGGAGATCCAGGTGGCAGACGAGTACTTCCAGTGGAAGAACGCGTTGCCGTTGCTGTCCGCGGTCCGACCCGTGAGGGCCTTGAAGGCCGACCAGACACCGCTGGAGCTCTTGGTCGCCACCAGGATGGTCACGTTCTTGCCCGCCGCTGCGGAGCCGAACCCGAACTCCCAGGTGACGTACTGGCCGAGCTTCGCGACCTTGGTGGTCGAGCTGAAGCCCGACGTCCCGAGGCCGAGCACCGAGCCGGCCGTCGCCGTGGTGGTCGGCGGTGCGGCGGTGCCGACGGTGATGGTCACCGTCTGCGGCGCCGTGACGTTCGCCACGAAGGCAGTCACGGAGGCAGTCCCAGCCGTGCTGGGGGCCAGGAAGTAGAAGGTGGCGGACCCGCCGCTCGTCGTGACGCCACTCGTGGCGCCGCTGGTGGAGACGACGTTGCCGACGCCGTTCGAGAAGACCGACACGCCGGTGCCGTCAGGCGCCGCGTTGCCGGCCGAGTCCTTGGCCGCGACGGTCAGGGTGACCGTGCCGCCGGGGGCGACGGACGTCGCGCTCGGGGTGAGCGTGAACGTGGCCGCCGTGCCGGCGCACGAGAAGGTGACCGGCGAGGCCGTGATGGTCGTGTTCGGCACGACGAACTCATTGGTCGCCGAGATGGCGATCGTGGTCGAGCCGCTGTTCGGCCCGCAGGTCCCGTACAGCGGATAACCCACGTAGGTGGTCCCGCTGATGGTGGTGCCCGTGGTGTAGGCGCCCCACGTCGGGGTGCTGGCGAAGATCGACTTGGTGAGGGTGAACGAGAGGTCACCCGTGCCACCCGGCAATGCGATCGCATTGCCGCTGGCGTCCTCGGGCGTCACGAAGAGGATCGGGTTGGTGGCCGTGGTGTAGGCGGTGCCCTCGGCGCCGGCCGACACGAGCTGGCTGACGGCGACCTTCGAGAAGCTGCCGCCGAGCGTGACCGTGGTCGAGCCCGTCAGGGTGCCACTCGTGAACGTGATGGTCGAGGTGCCGGCCACGCCGCCACCGTAGAGGTAGACGGTGGCCTGGCCCGCCGAGTTCGTGACCTCGATGCAGCTCGCCGCCGCCACGCTCGATGGCGTCGCGGGCGGCGTGGTGCTGCAGTAGCCGGCGCCGTTGGTGAGCAGGAAGCCCAGGCTCGCGGCGACGGTGACGATCTGGTTGGCCATCGGGCCGTTGGTCGAGTTCGTCACCGTGGCGGTGATGATCGACGGGCCGCCATTGAGGCTGCTCTGGATGGACGAAAGCGAGGGCGAGCCGACCGAGATGTACGACGCCGCCGTGGAGGCCGAGTAGGCCACCGTGGTGGTGCCGATCAGGATGGGGGCGCCGACTCCGCCGACGATGTCGTAGGCCCGGACGATCGCGGTGCCCGCGACCGACGGGGCGACCAAGGTCACCGTGGCCGAGCCGCCGGCTACACCGGTCGTGGTGCCGTACACGGTGGTGGCCGCGAGGGTGTACCCCGAGGCCCACACGTTCGTCGCGGCATGACCGGTGAAGGTGCCGGGCTGGGCAACGGAGCTAAATGTGCCCAGTGTCGTGGTCAGCTGGATAACGTCCGTGGCCGAAGCGAGAGCGGCGGTCGTGACGTTGATGTTGACGAGCGACACACCGTCCGCGTTGGCGGAGTTCGGCACGGCCGCGAGGGTCGAGCCGGTACCCACGGCCACCACGATGGTCGCGGTCGCGGTCAGGCTGTCAGTGGCATCCGTGACGGTGACGACGTCGGTCTCCGCCGCATCGGGTGCCGTGAAGGTGATGGTGCCGGAGATGGCGCCTGACGTCACCGGGACGGTGCCACTCGTGATAGTGAGTGAGCCGTTGGACAGGGTCCCGGTTCCACTGGTCACGGCCACCGTGACCGTCGAGGCCGTCAGGCCCGTGCCGGTGAGGGTGATCGTGGTTGTGCCATTCGGGAAGATCGGCGACGCGGTCGGCACCGCCGTCAGCGTGCCGGCGGCGAACGCGGAGCCCGCGAAGGCCGTCGCCACGAGGCTGGCGAGCATCGCGGCGGAGAGGCCGACGGTGATCGCCTTCTTAGTGATACCCAAGGTGTGATTCCCTCCTAGGAGTCTGTCGATTGGTGCCGAGCCGCGGCTCGGGGTGCCCAGGTCCCTGATGTCACTCCTTCCCTACGAGACAACCCGGGCGCTCTCAGTACGCTTCCTGCCTTTCCGGAAGGCCCGTCGCACGGGGCGCGCCTTGCGCGCCACGTAGTACGGCGATGTCAGGGTCCCCCCGTCGATGATGAGGGGCTGAGGGTGGGCGGCGGCGTGCGCCGTCCGAAGGTGGGTTCGGGCGTTGGCGTCGGAGTCGGCGTCGGCGACGGCGTGGCCGTGGGCGCGGGCGTCCCGGTCGGACTGACCGACTCGGTCGGAGCCGGCGTGGCCGTCGCGGTGGGCGAGGCTGACGGCGACGGCGGCGGGCTCGCGCTCGAGGTCGCGCTCGGCGACGGGGTGACGGTGACCACCACGACGTGCGGCGACGCAGTCGGCGCAGGCGTGACGTTCGGCGTGGGGGTGGCAGTCGGGGCGGGCGTGGGCGTCGCGGTGGGCAGCGTGGTCGCCACGTGCCGCGGCGTGGATTGCGGGACCAGGCCCACCTGCTCGGCGAAGCCCGGCACCAGGTTCGAGGCGGCCGCCACGAAGGCGACGATCAGGAACGCGGCAGCGACCATGGTCAGCACGAGGGTGCCGGTGGTGCGCATGGCACCCCGCACCATCTGCGTCCACAGGTCGGCCAGCCGGTTGCGGTGCTCGTGGCGGTGTCGCCGATCCTCCAGCGCCGCCAGCAGGACCCGCTCGTCGAAGTCGGGGGTGGGCGGCACGTCGGGCAGGGTGGCCAGCAGTTCGACCAGGCGCGACGCGCTCGCCATCTCCGCGGTGCACGAGGGGCAGCCGCGCAGGTGAGCGGCCAGCGCGCGCGCGTCCTCCGGCGCCAGCTCGTCCCCGACGAAGCTGTCGATCAGGCGGAGGGCGGTCTCACACGTCATCAGGGATTCACAACGCGCGGTACCGCCAAACCGTTGTGCACGCCGCACGCGGCACGGAGCCCCGCGCGGCCGCCGAGTAGTGACTTTCCCCGCTATTGCCGTCCGCGCTGCACGAGGGGCAGCCGCGCAGGTGAGCGGCCAGGGCGCGCGCGTCCTCCGGCGCCAGCTCGTCCCCGACGAAGCTGTCGATCAGCCGGAGGGCAGTCTCGTGCGTCATCACACTCTCTACAAGGCGCTGGGACGCAGAAAAGTTGCAGGCGGCCCCGCGGGCTGCGGCAGGCCATGGCCCGCCGGCGTGGTCAGCGTGGCGGGTGCGGTGTTGCCCGGCGAGGATGGAAACCCTGTGGTCGCGCTCGGGCGTGGCGGGTGTGCGCTGCTTCGGCTCCTCAATACACCTGGTCGTGCGAGCCCAGGTTCACCAGGAACGCTTCCTCGCCCTCCCAGCGAACGAGGACCCGCAGATCGTCGTCAACGCTGAATGCCCAGTAGGCGGCCAGGTCTCCCTTCAGCTCGTGCGTACGCAGGAGCTGATCCTGCGGGTCGAGCGCGAAGCGCCGTATCGCGGCGCGCAGCATCGCGCTCTGCGGTTCCGGCAGCTTTCTGGCCTTTCGCAGGAAGTGACTGGAGGCCGTGAGGCGCAACGTCAGCGCCGAAGATCGTCGAGCAGGTGCTCGACGCTGTCGTACCGCGGCGCCTCACCCGCCGCGAACTCCACTTCCGCCTCGCGTACCTCCGCGAGGAAGACCGCACGACGAAGCGCGCCCAGCTCGGCCTGATCGCGCTCGTACCGTTCCGGGTTCACGATGTACGCGGCTTTCCGTGAGCGCTGCAGCACGACGGTCGG
>JAJYJR010000120.1 GCA_021789355.1 Chloroflexota bacterium
GGTAGCCGTTTCGCCGGTTTGTTGTACCGATCCGCGAAAGCCCGGTTCACTCGCTCGGGGTTGCGCGCGCCGTAGCCGAGGCACATGCCCTCGAGAACACTGCCGCACAGGATGACCGCCGCGAGGTACGCGTTGACCCCGATGCATTGCTCTGCCTCGTGCATGCGAGCTACCAGCGCGTCACGCATTGCATCGTCCACCGGCAGGCTGGCAAACAGTTCCGGCTGGAACACTCGCCTGACCATGGCGGCTTCGGCGGAGGCATCGTCGTCCACAGTCCGGGAGGTGCGGTTGGAAGGACCCCCCAGGCGCTCGACGAGCCGACCGTAGTTCGCCAGATCTCGCTCGGGCAGCTTCGACGCTTGCGATGCCAATCGGTGCTGCAGGAGTCCGGCCAACACCTGCCCCGTCAGCGGCGGCTCCGTCGTCCGAAGAAACGTCCGAAGCCGGTTCGCCTTGGATGATCCCCCAGCGAAGTACCGGTCGTCGTCGATGTCGACGCCGAACTCCTCGAAGAACTCGGCAAACGTGCGGTTCGAGAAGTCGAGGACGTATCCGCCACCCATCTGCAGGACCGTCTCAACCGCGCGGAGGTCAAGCGTCGTCACCGCCGATCCGGTCATGTCACTGACTCCGCCGGGGACGCGGAGGCGGGGATGCGAAGCTCGCCTGAGATGAGCCGCGGCAGAAGGGCATCGCGCAAGGCTGCCAGCGTCCGCGACTCACGGGCGCTCGCGACGATCCTATCGAACAGCGGGCGGACCAGCGACCCGAATGCCGCGAGCACGGCGTCGGGTGGACGCACGATCGGGATAGGCCGGAAGCTCGCCTTGCTGATTTCAAGGAACGTGGATCCGTTCGCTCGGCTCACAATCTCGTCGCGTGCGAAGTGCGCCCAGAGCAGCAGGAACTCGCTGGGAACTGATGGCGCAGGCCGCATCGCGATGAAGCCCTGATTGATCGCCACCGGGACTGCCGCCAACGCCAGATAGCCGATCGGTGCACGGGAGGACAGCAGCACTGTGCCCGGCGGGAGCAGGCCCGAGCTGATCTGTGCCAACCCGATGTCCGTCACGAGGCGCTCGGTGTCGAGCAGGACGGGTATTGTCAGCGGTGCCAGATCCTTCGGTGTGGCCCAGTGGTGGACTCCGTTCGCCCAGAACTCCGGTTCTGCAGTGCTCGGCGTGCTCCCCCCGACAACCTGGGCAAGATCAGCAACGGCCCGCACCTGCCACCCGGCCGGGATGTCGCCGAGTTCGGAGTCCCCGAACGAATTCGGGAACAAGTCGGCGAAATGAGACGGCAGACCTGCATCGCGGCCTTCGGCCTTGGCGCGAACCGGATCGAAATCGACGAGCCAAGACTGGAACAGCGCTCGGGTGGTTGCCTCGAGCGTCTCGCTCATCCGCCGGTTCACGTCGATCTTGTCGTCGAGCGCGGCGAGTATGGCGGCGATGCGGCGCTGTTCGTTGACCGGCGGCCAGCAGACTCGCGTTGGATGGACGTGGTTCCGGTTCAGCGTTGGGTTCGCGGACCCGACGTCGAGCCCGGCGAGAGTCGGCGCCATCCACCGGAAGAAGTAGTAGACGAAGCGTGGGTCGTTGCCGTGGAAATCGCGCACCCACAGGGTCGTGTCATGCGGCCAGTACGGCGACTCGACAAAGAAGACGCTGCCGACCACGCCCTTCCTGCCCAGGATGACGCCCGGACCTTCCTCCATCGCCTCGTCGTGATAGCTCGAGATGCCGCCTGACGAGATGACCGGCACCCGACCCTCACGTTGGGTTGCCTTAGTGATGTCGAAACCACGCTGGAGGGTGACCTGCTCGCCGAGCATGCACTCGACCCAATCATTCGCCAAAGCCGAGCTCCCGCAGATTGGCGGTTATGAGTGCGTCGAGCCGCGCTGCCTCGGCCTGCTGCTCGCGAAGGGTCGAGGTGAGGCGGCGCATCTTGGCGTCGAAAGGCTCGTCATCCTCCTCGGCCGCAGCAGCGCCGACGTACCGGCCCGGCGTGAGGACGTGGCCGTGGGTGCGGATCTCCTCGAGCGCGGCCGACTTGCAGAAGCCCGGCTCATCGGCGTAGTCGCCGGCGTCGGGGTCACCGCGCCAGGCGTGGTAGGCGCCCGCCACCTTGGCGACGTCCGCGTCGGTGAGCTCGCGGTGGGTGCGATCCACCAGCGTGCCCAACGCGCGGGCATCGATGAAGAGCGTCTTGCCGCGCCGGTCGCGGAAGTGGCCGTTGCGCTTGTCGCGGGCCAGGAACCACAGGCACACCGGGATCTGCGTCGAGTAGAAGAGCTGGCCGGGCAGGGCGACCATGCAGTCGACGAGGTCAGCCTCGATGATGTTGCGCCGGATCTCGCCCTCGCCCGACTGGTTCGTCGACATCGAGCCGTTGGCCAGCACGAACCCGGCGATCCCGGTGGGGGCGAGGTGGCTGATGAAGTGCTGCACCCAGGCGAAGTTCGCGTTGCTCGCCGGCGGGGTCCCGTACACCCAGCGCTTGTCGTCGCGCAGCAGCTCACCCCGCCAGTCGGAGTCGTTGAAGGGCGGATTGGCCAGCACCCAGTCGGCCTTGAGGTCCGGGTGGCGGTCGTTATGGAACGTGTCGCCATGGGCGATCTGGGCGTCGATGCCGCGGATGGCGAGGTTCATCTTGGCCAGGCGCCAGGTGGTGTAGTTCGACTCCTGGCCGTAGATGCTGATGTCGCCCAGGCGTCCCTGGTGGGCCTCGATGAACTTCTCGCTGGAGACGAACATGCCGCCTGAGCCGCAGCAGGGGTCGTACACGCGGCCCCGGTAGGGGGCCAGCATCTCGACCAGCACCCGCACGACGTGGGAGGGGGTGTAGAACTGTCCGCCCTTCTTGCCCTCGGCGCTGGCGAACTGGGCGAGGAAGTACTCGTAGACCCGGCCCAGGACGTCCTTGGCCCGGTCAGCGGGGCTGCCCAGGCCGATGTCCGAGACGAGGTTGATGAGCTGGCCCAGGCGCTGCTTGTCGAGGCCCGGTCGTGCGTAGTCCTTGGGCAGCACGCCCTTCAGGGTCGGGTTGTCGCGCTCGATGGCGCTCATCGCGTCGTCGACCAAGGTTCCGATGGTGGGCTGGGGGGCGCTTGCCTTGAGGTGCGACCAGCGGGCCTGCTTGGGCACCCAGAAGATGCTCTCCGCGCGGTACTCGTCGGGGTCCTCGGGGTCGGCGCCCTCGCCGCGCTGAGCCTCGAGCGTGGCCTGCTTCGCCTCGAAGGCGTCGCTGATGTACTTGAGGAAGATGAGCCCCAGGACGACGTGCTTGTACTCGGCCGCGTCCATGTTGTTGCGCAGGGCGTCCGCAGCGGCCCACAGCTGGCGCTCGAAACCGAGTTCGCCTACGGATGTCTGTCCGTTGCCGTTCCCGCGGCCGCGTGGCATGTGGTAGCAGCCTCTCCGGTCTCGCCCGTCCATCGGGACTGTACCGCAGCGCTCAGGTGGACATGAGGGGCGCGCGGTCCACCTCACCCGGAAACGCTACAACCGCCCCGTGTCCCAGAACCCCAGGTTCCGCATGGTCTCGTGCGCCGCTCGCGCCTCGTCAAGCGTAATCACTCCACGCTCGACGCCCAGACGAAGCAGCCCTCGGATGCGTAGGGGCGCAACACGCGGCAACAGCTGCCCGGCGACTCGAACAGCGTCGTTGTCATCCGTGGCTGGAAGCCATCCTCGGCCAACGCAGAGCGCCAGGACGGCCGCCTCACCCGGTCCCAAGCCGACGAGCAGTCCGTAGCGCCGGACGTGCGTGGCATCACGAAGCTGGGCGTACACGAGCAGTTCTTCGTCCGCCAGGTCGACGACACGGAGCGTCGCGCGCTCGACAAGCTCCGGGAGCTGCTCAAACGCGGGAAGAGCCCGCTCGGAGCGTGCGCGGAGCTCCGGCGGGCACCCCTCGTCACCGCACCGCCTTCGATGCAGGTGCAGGCCACGCCTGAGCTCACTCATCGCCTCTTCACGGCCGGCATCATCCTCATCGGGGTCGAAGACGACCCGCGGAACCGTCAGCGACCCGCCGAAGAGCCGAGCGAGAAGCTCGATCTCACCAGCTGCGAGGAAGTAGTTGATGACGACCGTGTCGAAGACGACGGCCCGATCAGGCAGCGGCGACGTGCTGGCGGACACCCTCGAACTCCCGCTGCTCTTGCATCGAGGAGGCGTCGCCGTCTCCGGCTGGTGGTGCCATGAGTTCCGCCATCTCGTCAACAGTCAGACCAGTGAGCCCGGCGGCCGAAGCTGGGCTGACCTGGCCTTCACGAAGGGCAGCCGTGAGCGTGCGGATGAACCGACGTGGAAACCGCTCAAGCCTCCAGCGAGCGGGATCCTGTCGCCACTCCTCGGGATGCACCGGATACCCGAGACTGGAAGCAATAGCGACCGGGCGGGCACCCTTGAGTTCCTCGTACGCCTCCGGCGTAAGGAGCTTGGCCTGAAGCAGCCGAACCAGCATCATCCCGTACGAGACGCCGTAGAGGCGCTGCAGGTGCACGGCCTCGTCCGCAGCCGTCACGGTCTTGATGCCCAGGCTCTCGCTCGCCCGGCGCAAGCCCTCTTGAGGGACCAGGAACTCTCCAGCCCACGCGTCCGCAAAGCGCTCCTTCTCGTCCTGCCGTCCCCAGTAGCTGACGACCTGACTATCTCGCTGACTGTGATAGAGGGCGTGCGCGAGCTCGTGCGCAATCGTGAAGACCTGCCGGCCCGGCGTGGTCTGCAGGTTCACGGCGATGCACATGCCGAGTCGCGGATGGCTGAGAAAGGCGCCGGACACCCCACGCTGGAGGTTCTCCCCGAGCGTGATCCGACAGACGGTGATTCCGGCGTCGTCGAGGACGCCGGTGAGATCGCCGACGGGGCCCAGACCAAGCCGCAGCCAGTCGCGAACCTCCTCGGCCTTCCGCCTGATGTCGTCTCGACCGCTGAACCCCTTGCGAATCGCAAACGGCGATTGGTGCAACGCGTAGGTGGGGACGCCGAGCTGCTCAAGCAGGTCAGCGTACGAGTCGAGAAAGCGAACGAAGTCCTGGAGGCCAGCCTGGGCGGCCCCATCAATCCCACTCTCGGCGTCGCGGAACAGGAGCGCGACGAGATCCGCCCCGGGCGCCCGCGCGGAGCCCGGCAGTGGGGCTTCGAGATCGATGAGCAGCGCCAGCGGCACGCCGTAGATGCCGGCCAGGCGCTCGAGTGTCTGCTCGCTGGGTCGCCGCTGACCGTGCTCCCAATACGAAACGAGCACGCGGCTGACCCCCAACAGATCGGCAATTACGTCCTGTGAGAGGCGACGGGCCTCACGCGCGGCGCTCAGCCGCGCCCCCAACCTTGTCGTGGCGTTCCCTCCTGTGGCCCGCGGTGGCTTGCGTTACCAGTGCACGACCTACTATACTCGTTACGCAACCAAGTATAGGCTGACATATCGCGTAACGGAGGTCCCGAAACCATGACGACCGAAGCAGACGCCCGCATCCACGGAGTTGGGCCCTCCTTCACCATCATCGTCGACGGGGAGGAGCTGGTCGTAACAGATCACGAGCTCACGCCCACGATGATCATGGAGCTGGCCGGCATCGATCCAGCCACCCATTACCTCGTGATCATCGAGGGCCGGCATCGCGAATCGCTCGAGGGCAAGAACGACGAGCTCATCCGGATCCACGAGAAGCTGACGCTCGTCTCGGTCTTCACCGGCGAAACGCCGGTCTCCTGAGACATGGCTGCGGGCGTCTTCCTGGATCAGCTCCGGGCCCTTGGCTTCGCCGTGGAGCCGGTCGCCCCTGATCGAGTCGTATTCCCCTATCTCATCGATGTCGGGCCGAGGGTCGGGGAGCTGATCCGGCTCGGCTTCATCGTTCCCGGCGACTACAACCTCTCGTGCCCGAGCGGGCCGCACGTGTCGCCGCGCCTCTACCCGAACCAGGGCGGCGGGCCGCATCCGAGCGGCGGCATTCACGACTCCCCGTTTGGGTCCGACTGGCAGTACTGGAGTCGGCCGCTCAAGGAATGGGCGCACACGACCCGGAACGCCCGGGCGTACATGGCGCACATCCGCCACCTGTTCGCGACGCTGTGACCCACAGCGTCGCGCTGACCTCCGCGACCCACCGGGTCCTGCGTGAGCATCTCCTGCGCGCCGACGGCCAGGAGGATCTGGCCTTTGCCCTCTGGCGGCCGAGTCAGGGCAAGACGAGACTCACGGCTCTCCTGTCGGACCCCCTCCTTCCCCGACCAGGCGACCGATCCGTCCATGGAAACGCTGCCTTCGGCCCGCGCTTCCTGGAGCATGCGTTCGATGCGGCGCTCGCGGCGGGGACGGGCATCGCGTTCTTGCATTCGCACCCTGGCGGGCGGGGGTGGCAGGGCATGAGCGGAGATGACCTCGCTGCCGAGTCCAGCATCGCGGCTCAGGTGCTAACCGTCACCGGGCTGCCGCTCGTCGGTCTTACGATGGCCGGGGACGGACGCACGAGCGGCCGGTTCTGGCTTCGGGCGTCGCAACGCAGCTTCGGGTTGACCGGATGCGAGACGGTACGGGTCGTCGGCGACCGCTACGTCGCGACCTACCACCCGGAGCTCCGCCCGCTCCCGACCGTGCGACCGGCACTGGAGCGCACGGTCTCCGCATGGGGTGAGGCTGCCCAGGGAGACCTCGCCCGCCTGCGAGTCGGGGTCATCGGCGCCGGCAGCGTCGGTGGGATCGTGGCCGAGGCGCTCGCTCGGACTGGGGTCGAGCACATCCGGTTGGTCGACTTCGATAGCGTCAAGACCGTCAACCTCGACCGACTGTTGTACGCGGACGAACTCGACGTGGCCCTGGGCCGCTCCAAGGTCGAGGCGCTGGCGCGCCGGCTCCAGCGCAGCGCGCGAGCAGGCCAGCCGCGCATCGAGGCGCTCGAACTGAGCGTGGCCGAGGAGGACGGCTACCGGGCGGCCCTTGACTGCGACGTCCTGTTCAGTTGCGTCGATCGCCCCTGGCCACGCGCCGTGCTCAACTTCATCGCCTACGCGCACCTCATCCCCGTCGTCGACGGCGGGATCTTCGTCCGCGTCAAGCCTGATCGGTCCATGCGGGGTGCTGACTGGAGGGCCCACATCGCTGCGCCCGGGCGCCGCTGTCTCGAGTGCCTGGGTCAGTACGACTCCGGGCTCGTGTCGGCAGACCGGGAGGGCTACTTTGACGATCCAACCTATGTCGCTCGGCTCCCCACCGACCATCCGGCGCGGAGGAACGAGAACGTGTTCGCATTCGCGCTCGCGGATGCTTCACTGGAGGTGCTGCAGCTGCTGTCGATGGTGGTCGCACCGTCCGGGCTCGCCGACATCGGTGCGCAGTCCTACCACTTGGTGACCGGCTCGCTCGATCTGGAGGAGGCGGCATGCGATCCGACCTGCCCGTACGACACGGTGCCGCTCTTGGCATCGGGAGACACCACCTCCCTCATTGTCACCGGCCGCCACGAGGCCGCATTGCGCGAGCGCGCTGATCGAGCTGTACGCCGCTCCAGGCTTCGTATCCGGGCGCTCCGAACGCTCAGACATGCCGGCGATCGGCTGGCCGGGTTGCTCGACACCGCGGCTGTCACTCGCCCCCCGCAGCAGATGCGGCGCCCGCGAAATGGAACAGGCTCATGACCCTTCGCAAGCCGAGCCGGAAAGGAGGTCCACGCCGATGAACAAGTCGCTCAAGCCGGGCAACGTCACCCCGCAGTCGGGTATCTATCGCCCGAGCAAGGGTGGTGCCGAAGTCGCGCTGTCCAAGGGTGACCGGGTGCCGCCCACCAAGCCGGGCGGGACGTTCACCCTCAAGACTCCCACCAAGAAGTAACTGACGACCTTCCGGGTGAGAGCCGGAAGATCGTCGACGAGACCGCCGGGCCGAGTTCCAAGGGTCGCTCGGCCCACCCCCAAGAGAACGACGTCAGCGTATTCGAGCCGTCAACTCGAAAGGCGAAGAAGGCACAGGCACACCGCCAAGGGCGACCGGGAGGCGCCCGCGCACCATGGGCCACTGATCACGTGCCGGTCGGCCCGAGCGCTCACGCTCAGTGGGACGCGAAGGCCGAGTGGAGACGGTTCTTACCAGGCAAATGGGGCAGGATCCGCACTCCAGCCGCGCAAATCCCCGCCCAAGTGGGAAGAACTGGTGACCGGTTGGTTGGGGCGAGAGGAGTGGCCATGACGATAACCATGTCATCGCCGCTGCGTGGGACGCGATGCCTCGCATCGGCGTGACCCCCCACTCGGTAGGTTCGACATCCCTCTCTCCGGAAAGGGCTATCCGCCGTGGCCAGCGTAGTCTTGGCCACGATGTCCACGGCATCAGATCCTCAGGCTGCACCCACGACCGCTCCTGGGCCCTATCTCCTCCGTCTCGAGCGTTTGACCCACAGGCTGCTCGGGCGGCGGTTCCGAACAGCCCAGGACTTGTGGCAGATAGAACTCGACCTGCTCCAGATCGAGCGTGACCTGCAAGCCGCGATCACCACAGCCAAAGACGGTGCACGACGAGACGGCGCCTACCGCCCGAGCCTGGAAGCTCTCCGCGAGGTGCGCTGGCATGCCCGGCGCCTGGGCGACGCATATGCCTGGCTGCTCTTGCGAGGCGAACCCCAGCAGCTGTACCCCTTGGCCGAGAACGAGCGCGTCCCTATCGACCGCGCCAGCCGCTATTGGACAGGACTGACACAGACTGCTATCGCCATGGCGAACCGGGGCTTCGGCTTTCCCATACTCAACGACGTCACCGACCAACTCCGCGTCGGCGATCTCACCTTCGTACGCTTTGACGCTCCGCCGCGTACCGTCGAAGTCAAGAGCAAGGTGGTCGCGGAGCGGCCCACGGAACGCGGATCGGAGCTCGAGTACCGGGTCCGCGCCATCTGGCCGAGCGACGGCGCGGACGCCGGTCGAACCGACACGATCACAACAGGACCGACGCCCGAGCCCCTCGCGAGGCACCCGAGGGATGAGCGCCAGCTCGCTCGGCTGTCCCGTGCGCACGCCGCGACGACAGCCGCCCCCGGCCTGGTGATGCACGGCGACGATCGGATGCTGACGATCGTCTCGGCCGCCCACGGCAACCTGTCGGCGGACTGGAGGTGCGTCAGGCGTTTGGTCCGCGAGGCCCGGCGGGTCGGTTATGCGAGCGCACCTGCACACGGCGCCTTCCTGCATGTCGCGGTCCACGAGCCGACCGGGGTAGCGTTGGCGACTGTGAAGGGGCGACTGGACAGGATCCGTGACGACCTTCCGACATCCGGAGTACTCACGGCGCAGAGCCGGCTTCTCGTCTCGGCGGTGCCGGACCCACGGCCCGGGGGACCTCAACTCCAGGGGGCGTACGAGCGGATCGTGCCGCTCGTCCTGGAGCGCGTCCGGCTCGGTGCCGACGACATCGCGGCGACGGTGGCGCTCTATCAGGACGCTGGGGAGTCCGGCGAGATGGACACGGTCGCGCTGGCGCGCATCGAGCGCGAACGCGACCGGGCCCTGACGCGCTACCGCCGCACCCGAGATGCGGCCGAACTCGAAGCCACCATGCGCCGGCTCGACGCCGAGGAGCAGGCCGCTCGTCACGCCGTCGACCGCGCGCCGCTTACACCCGCCGAGGTGGTCGCGTGCCTGCGCGATCTGCCCCGCCTGTGGGCGGACGGGCAGCCGGAGGCGCGCCGTGGGCTGGCAGAGGCGCTCTTCGCGCGCGTGCGGGCGCTCGGCGTGAGGCGGATCGAGATCGAGCCCACCGAGACTGCGGTCGAGCACGGACTCGCCGAGGCATGCGGGGCCGATGAGGTGGTTATGGTCGGGGCGAGAGGAGTCGGGACGACGATAACCATGTCATCACCGACCCGCCGGTCTCAGCGGTGCGCGTCGGCCTGATCCGGATCACCCGTCGACTCTGCTGCTCAGGCGCCCTTGAGCAGCGTCAGCGGCGGCGGCTCGTCGGGTGCGTCCAGCCCGGGATTGGGGTGGCCCTCGGGGGCAACGTCGGCGGGTGTCGGACGCGCGGGTGGGGCCGGCGTGGCGTGTCCGAGGTCGAGCTGGCGGACCAGACGCGGCGTGCGCAGGGCGGCCAGGCAGGCCGTGCAGAGCTGCAGCGTCGCCTCGCTGACCCAGCGCGCCCCCGCTCGGCGCTGCAGCCGGACCGGCTCGCTGTCGGGGGCGTTGCAGACCCAGCAGCGCTGGGCCGCCGCGCGCCGGTATGCCGTGGCCGTCTGGGCCTCGGGGGCCGGTCGGGCCCCCGAGGAACCCGTCACCCGCGTCGTCGGTGCCATCCTGGAGGGACCCTCACTCACCTCGGACCCGCGCGCCCCGTCACCCACCGTGGGCGCGTCGCGACCCGCTCGATGCGCGTGCAGTGTGGCCGCGGCCGGCGCGCCCGGGAAGGGCCATGCGGCCGCTCCTCTGGTGGCGCCGGGCGCACCTGAGCGACCAGGCCGCCAGTCCAGGGTCCCGGGCCGTGTCCACGCGCGCCCCTCGGTGAAGGGCGCACAATCGGTGGCGTGACGCACGCGACCGACCGCTGCCCTGCGCGACCGCCTGCCACGCGATCCTGCCCGTCCGACCAAGGCAACTGGGGTGGGATCTGTCCGGTCTGCGGCCAGCGCCTGCCGCCCTGGCCCGATCCGCTGCAGTCGTGGCACGCCCGGCGCGCCGTCGACCGCGTCCGCTCCGCGCAGGCCCGCGCCTCGTCGCGCCAGGCGTCGCTGCGGGGCTGGCATCTCTAGCGCGGGCGTCGGCGGGAGCAGACGAGGCCGGCGTCTTCGGGCCGGGTCGTCGGAGGGCGTCCCGAAAGGGAAGCTTGGGGGGCCGAGTTTCTCGTGCTCAGCCGACCTGGCTCCCCGCGCTGTCGCGCAACGAGGGGCATTTCGGTCGGGGCGAGGACCAGAACCCGCCGTTCCCACTGCTCGGATCCTCGTGCCCGAATGGATCGTCAACACGCTCGCGGCGGACCGATGCCGCGTGGCCGGCGTGGCCGGCGGCTCGCCGAACAGCCTCTTGCCGTAGCCAGACGATGTGCTGCCGGGGCGCGAGATCAGGGACACGGATCGGTTCCGCCGCCCCTTCGCGCCAGGCGGCTGAGCCGCCAACGGCATCGCAGCCTGAGTCGGCGGCCTCCGCGGGGCGCGTCGGCTTCAGCCGCCCGTCACCTGGAACGTGCCGTACATGCCCTGCGCGGCGTGCCCCGGCACCTGGCACAGGTAGGTGTACGTGCCCGCCGTCGAGGCGGTGAAGCTGAACGTCTCGCTCGGCAGGCCGGCCGAGGTCGGGTCGCCCAGCGGCGGCGCGAAGGCGCCGGCGAAGGCGGGCCCCGTCACCATCATCGGCATGCCGGAGAACGGCGCCTGGGCGCTCGTTACCGCCCAGTTGTGGCTCATGTCTGGATCGGCGTTGATGAGCTGCACGGTCACCCGCGCGCCCGCCGGCACGACGATCGTCGGGTTCACGAGGCCGGCGATGCGGAACGTCATGTCCGGCCCATCGGGCGGGCTGGCGAGGACCGCGAGCTGGACATCGCTCGTCTGGAACGTGATCCGCTTCGCCGCCTGGTCCACGGTCGCACCGGCCGGTGCGGCGGCGCCCAG
>JAJYJR010000121.1 GCA_021789355.1 Chloroflexota bacterium
ATCTCCCACGAGATCGTCGAGAAGCACGGCGGAACGGACCGCCTCGCTCTGGTCGGCGTCCAGCGCCGCGGCGTCCCTCTCGCCCACCGGATCGCCGACTCCATCGAGCAGCACGAGGGCGTTCGGCTGCCGGTCGGGGCGCTCGACATCACCTTCTACCGCGACGACCTCTCGATGGTCGCGCACCAGCCGATCGTCAAGGGCACCGATCTGCCGTTCGACGTGAACGTGCGGACGATCGTGATCGTGGACGACGTCCTCTACACGGGCCGGACCGTGCGGGCTGCCATGGACGCCCTGATGGACTTCGGCCGGCCGTCCGCGATCAGGCTCGCCGTCCTCGTCGATCGGGGGCACCGCGAGCTGCCGATTCGGGCGGATCATGTGGGCAAGAACGTGCCGACGTCCCGGGACGAGGTCGTCAGGGTACACGTCACGGAGTACGACGGGACCGACGAGGTCCTGATCGACCGGCTGCCGGGCGCGGAGGCGCGGGCATGACAGGCCAGGGGATCGGGGCCGGCGCGACCGTGGCAATCGGGGCGCGCGACGGCGCGGCCCGGGCCGAGGCGATCGGGGCGCGCGGCGACGGGGCGCCCGCCGAGCGCTGGCGGCACCGCCACCTGCTCGACGTCGACGTCCTGGCGGCCTCGGACATTGACCTGGCGATGCGGACCGCGGACGAGATGAAGGAGATCCTGGGCCGGCCGATCCCGAAGGTTCCGACCCTGCGTGGGACGCAGGTCACGATCCTCTTCTACGAGGCCTCCACCCGGACGCGCGTGAGCTTCGAGGTCGCGGCCAAGAACCTCTCGGCGGACGTCGTGAACATCGCGGCCAGCAGCAGCTCGGTGACCAAGGGCGAGTCGCTGGTCGACACCATCCGGACCGTCGAGGCGCTCGGCGCCGACATCATCGTGATGCGGCACGGCCGTTCGGGCGCCCCGTACCTCGCGGCGCAGATCTTCTCCGGGCACGTCCTCAACGGGGGCGACGGGTGGCATGCCCATCCGACCCAGGCGCTGCTCGACCTGTTCACGCTGCGCGCGCGGCTGCCGGGCGGCAAGGTCGCCGGGCGCAAGGTGGTGATCCTCGGGGACATCCTGCACTCCCGGGTGGCCCGCTCCAACATCTGGACGCTCACGACCATGGGCGCGGATGTCTGGCTCTGCGGGCCGTCAACCCTGCTGCGCGGCTTCGAACGGTGGGCGGCCGCGATGCCGTCCGACCGCCGGCTCACGGTGACGACCGACCTGCGGGCGGCGCTCCGCGGCGCTCACGCGGTGATGGCGCTCCGGCTCCAGCAGGAGCGGATGGCCGGCGGGCTGCTGCCGTCGCTGCGCGAGTACTCGCTGCGCTACGGCCTCACGGCCGAGACGCTTCGGTGGGCGCGGGCGGACGCGCTGGTCATGCACCCCGGGCCCATGAACGAGGGCGTGGAGATCGGCCCGGAGATCGCGGACTTCGAGCGCTCGGTGGTCACCGAGCAGGTGGCGAACGGCGTCGCGATCCGCATGGCGCTGCTCTACCTGATCGCCGGCAGCGGCCCCATCGAGGAGGGCGGAAACCGTGCCTGAGACACCGCGGCCGGGCGAGCGCGTCGAGCTGCTCGAGATCGAGGACGCGTGGCTGGTCGATCCCGCGAGCGGCCACGAGGGACGGGGCAGCCTGCGCGTCGAGGACGGCCGGATCGTGGCGCTCGAATGGGCCGAGCGTGAACCCGGCGGGCGGGCGGCGCGGCGTGGGCACGGATCCGCGACCGATGCCCCGGGGCCGGCGAGTGGCGCCCCGGCCCCCGATCGGCCCAGCGTGCTGGTGACCCCTGCGCTCGTCGACATCCACGTGCATCTCCGCCAACCCGGCCGCGAGGACGCCGAGACCGTCGCGTCCGGGCTCGCCGCGGCGGCGCACGGTGGCTTCGGCGCGGTGTGCGCGATGGCCAACACCACGCCCGCGATCGACTCCGCCGGGCTGGTCGAGGACGAGCTCGCGACGGCGCGCGCGTCTGGGAGCCCCGTCAGGCTGCTGCCGTACGGCGCCGTCACGGCGGGCCGCCGGGGCGAGACGCTCGCCCCCATGGGCGAGATGGCCGACGCGGGAGCGGTCGGCTTCAGCGACGACGGGTCGCCGGTCGCCGACGCGTCCCTGTTCCGGAACGCGCTGGCGTACGCGGGCGCGCTCGGGCGCATGCTCGTCGAGCATCCCGAGGAGCCGTCGCTCACGAAGGGCGCCGAGGCCAACGAGGGGCTGGTCGCGACCATCCTGGGTCTCAAGGGCTGGCCGGCGGCGGGCGAGGAGAGCGCGGTCGCGCGCGACCTCGCGATTCTTGCCGAAGTCGTCGGCTCGAACCCGGCGAGCGCGGCGCCGCACCTGCACCTGACGCACCTCTCCACCGCCGGCTCGGTGGAGCTCGTGCGGCAGGCGAAGGCCGCCGGGCTCCCCGTGACCTGCGACGTGACCCCGCACCACCTGGCGCTTCACGACGGCTGGGTGGCCGGCGACCGGCGCTTCGCCTGGGAGGCCGCCGCCTCGCCGTGGACGCGGGGCCGCGCCGACGCGCCCCCGTACGACCAGTCGACGCGGGTCAACCCGCCGTTGCGGACCCCGGCCGACGCGCTGGCCCTGTGGCGCGGACTGGCGGACGGGACGGTCGACGCGATCGCGACGGATCACGCCCCTCACACGCAGGTCGACAAGCTGGTCGAGTATGGCGACGCGGCGAACGGCATCAGCGGGATCGAGACGGCGCTCTCGGTCGTCCTGGCCGGGGTGGAGGCGGGGCTGCTGCCGCTCACCGGCGCGATCCGCGCGCTCACCACGGGCCCGGTCCGGGTGCTGGGCTCCGCAGCGGCGGGTGCCGCCGGACGCCGGCGCGCCCACGAGCCGTTCGTCCCCGGCCTGGTCGAGGGCGCGGTGGCGAACCTCCTGGTGGTGGACACGGCCGAGGGCTGGGACGTGACACGGGAGTCGCTCCGCTCGAAGGGGAAGAACTCGCCACTGCTGGGGCGGCGGCTCGGCGGGCGCGTGCTCGCCACGGTCGTTGAGGGGCGGTTCGCGTACGCCGACGCGCTGGAGGACGCGCTCGCGGAAGCGTCTCGCTGACGGCGCCCGGCCGGCCGCGTGCGGCCACCCCCGCGCCCGGCCGGCCGCGTGCGGCCACCCCCGCGTGCGGCCACCCCCGCATGCGGCCACCCCCGCGTGAGGCCGCACCCGCGTTCCCCCGCGTGCCGCCTCACCTACGCGGACAGCACCGTCTCCCCGTGCATGAGGAACAGGTCCACGCCCCGCGCCGCCTCCCGGCCCTCGCGGATGGCCCAGACCACCAGCGACTGGCCGCGCGAGCAGTCGCCGGCGGCGAAGACGCCCGGGACGCTGGTCATGCGGTCCGCCCCGGTCGCGATGTTCCCCCGCGCGTCGAGCTGGCATCCCAGCCGCTCGGGCAGCGAACGCTCGGGCCCCGTGAACCCCAGCGCCAGCAGGACCAGGTCGGCACGGACCTGCCGCTCCGTCCCCGGGCGCTCGTGAGGTGCCGGCCGCCCATCCGGGCCCACCGCCCACTCCACCTCGACCGTCTCGACCGCGGCGACGTGCCCGGTCTCGTCGCCCACGAACCGCCGGGTCGACACGGCGTAGCGGCGCGGATCGGCCCCCCATAGCGCCGCGGCCTCCTCTTGCCCGTAGTCGAGCCGGTAGACCCTCGGCCACTGCGGCCAGGGGTTGTCCGGGGCCCGCGCATCGGGGGGACGGTCGAGGATCTCGATCTGGGTCACGCTGCGCGCCCCGTGCCGAATCGCCGTCGCAACGCAGTCGGTGCCGGTGTCGCCGCCGCCGATCACCACCACGTGCCTGCCCGCGGCCGGGATGTACGCGCCGTCGCCGTGTCCGGAGTCGAGCAGGCTCTTCGTGTTGGCGCGCAGGAAGTCCATCGCCGGGTGGATGCCGGCCAGCTCGCGCCCCTCCACGCGCAGGTCCCGGGGCACGGTGGACCCGGTCGCGATCACCACCGCGTCGAAGTCGGACAGGAGCGTCTCGGCCGGAACGTCCCGCCCCACCTCGACGCCGCACACGAAGCGCACGCCCTCGGCGGCCATGAGCCCCACCCGCCGCTCGACGATCGCCTTGTCGAGCTTCATGTTGGGGATGCCGTACGTGAGGAGGCCACCGATCCGGTCGGCGCGCTCGAAGACCGTGACCTCGTGGCCGGCCCGGTTGAGCTGCGCCGCGCAGGCGAGCCCCGCCGGGCCGCTGCCCACGACCGAGGCCCGCAGCCCGGTCCTGGCGAGCGGCGGCTCTGGCCTGATCCACCCGTTGGCCCAGGCCCGCTCGACGATCTCCAGCTCGATGGTCTTGATGGCGACAGGCGACCCGCTGATCCCGACCGTGCAGGACCCCTCGCACGGTGCCGGGCAGACGCGGCCGGTGAACTCGGGGAAGTTGTTGGTCTTCTGGAGACGGATCATCGCCTCGCGCCACTTGCCCCGGTACACCAGATCGTTCCACTCGGGGATCAGGTTGTTGACCGGACACCCCGAGGCCATCCCGCCGATCATCGTCCCGGTGTGGCAGAAAGGGACCGCGCAGTCCATGCAGCGCGCGCCCTGCTCCCGGAGCGTGGCCTCGTCGTACGGCGGATGTGCGTCGCTCCAGTCGCCGATCCGCTCGAGCGGCGGCCGCACGTGCAGGGGTTCGCGGCCGAATTCAAGGAACCCCGTCGGCTTGCCCATCGACGGCTCCCCGGCCCCTACGCGCCGCCGACGCGCGCGAGCTCGCGCGCGTTCTCCTGGAAGGCGGCCATCTCGGCCTCGGCGGGCGGCAGGCCCGCGTCGCGCATGCGGCGCTGCGCCTCGAGCACGCGCCGGTAGTCGTTGGGGATCACCCGGACCAGCCGGGCCAGGGTGCGGTCCCAGTCGGCCAGCAGCCGCATCGCCCTCCCGCTCGAGGTGTACGCGGCGTGGCGCTCGACGAGCGAGCGGACCTCGGCAAGCTCACCGGGATCGTCCAGCTCCACCAGCGGCGAGAGCGACACCGAGTCGCGGTTGCACGATCGCTCGAACGCCCCGTCCTCGTCCAGCACGTACGCGACGCCGCCCGACATCCCCGCGGCGAAGTTGCGGCCCGTCCGCCCGAGGACCACCACGCAACCACCGGTCATGTACTCGCATCCGTGGTCGCCGATCCCCTCCACCACCGCGTGGGCACCCGAGTTGCGGACGCAGAAACGCTCCCCGGCCGTCCCGCGGATGAACGCCTCCCCCGACGTCGCCCCGTAGAGCGCCACGTTGCCGGTGATCACGTTCTCCTCGGGCACGAACGTGGCGCCCTCCGGCGGGTACAGCACGATGCGGCCCCCGGAGAGCCCCTTGCCCAGGTAGTCGTTCGCGTCGCCCTCCAGCCTGAGCGTGATGCCGGGCGGGATGAAGGCGCCGAAGCTCTGCCCCGCCGAGCCCTGGAAGTGGAGACGGATCGTGTCGTCGGGGAGGCCCCCGGCACCGCAGCGGCGCGTGACCTCGCTGCCGAGCATGGTGCCCACCACCCGGTTGGTGTTGCGGATCGGGAGCGTGGCGCGCACGCGCCGCCCCTCCTCGAGCGCCGGGCGGCACAGCGGGATGAGCGTGGTGGCATCGAGCGAGGCCTCGACGCCGTGGTCCTGCGCGATGCTGCACGTCCGTCGGTAGCGCTCCGGGACCGCCGGCACGTGCAGGATCCGGCTGAAGTCGAGGTTGCGCGCCTTCCAGTGTTCGATCGCCGGCCGCATCTCGAGCCGGTCGGAGCGCCCCACCATCTCGTCGACCGTCCGGAAACCGAGCGCCGCCATGTGCTCGCGGACTTCCTGCGCCACGAACCGCATGAAATGCACCACGTGCTGCGGGTCGCCGGCGAACCGCCGGCGGAGCTCGGGGTCCTGGGTGGCAATCCCCACCGGGCACGTGTTGAGGTGGCAGACCCGCATCATCACGCAGCCCAGCGCCACGAGCGGTGCGGTCGCGAACCCGAACTCCTCGGCGCCCAGCAGCGCGCCGATCACCACGTCACGGCCGGTCTTGAGCTGCCCGTCGACCTCGACCGCAATGCGCGAGCGCAGGTCGTTCATCAGCAGCACCTGGTGCGCCTCGGCGAGCCCCAGCTCCCAGGGGATCCCGGCGTGTTTGATCGAGGTGAGCGGCGACGCGCCCGTGCCCCCGTCGTGGCCGCTGATCAGCACCACGTCGGCGTGCGCCTTGGCAACTCCCGCCGCGATCGTCCCGACGCCCACCTCGGCCACGAGCTTGACCGAGATGCGGGCGTGGTGGTTCGCGTTCTTCAGGTCGTGGATCAGCTCCGCGAGATCCTCGATGGAGTAGATGTCGTGGTGCGGCGGCGGGCTGATGAGGCCGACCCCGGGGGTCGAGTGGCGAACCTTCGCGATCCAGGGGTAGACCTTGTGCCCGGGCAGCTGGCCGCCCTCGCCCGGCTTGGCGCCCTGGGCCATCTTGATCTGCAGCTCGCGGGCGTTGACCAGGTACTCGCTGGTGACCCCGAAGCGCCCGGAGGCCACCTGCTTGATCGCGCTGTTGCTCGAGTCGCCGTTGGGGAGCGGGCGGTATCGCTCGGGGTCCTCGCCGCCCTCACCCGTGTTCGACTTCCCGCCGAGCCGGTTCATCGCGATCGCGAGCGCCTCGTGGGCCTCCTGCGAGATCGAGCCGTAGCTCATCGCGCCGGTCTTGAACCGGCGCACGATCGACTCGACCGGCTCGACCTCCTCGATCGGAACCGGCCGGTGTGCCGGCCGCAGGTCCATCAGGCCGCGCAGCGTGCAGAGGCTCCGCGACTGGTCGTCGACGAGCCGCGAGTACTCCTTGAAGACCGCGTAGCCCCCACCGCGGCAGGCGTGCTGCAGCTTATGGATGGTGAGCGGGTTGAAGAGGTGCGACTCGCCGTCCTCGCGGTACTGGTACTGGCCGCCGACACCCAGCTGGCGGTGCATGATCGGCCGCTTCGGCGGGTAGGCTCGGTCGTGCCGGAGGCGCACTTCCTTCGAGATCACCTCGATCCCGACCCCGCCGATGCGCGTCGGGGTCCACGTGAAGTACTCGTCGATGAAGTCCTGGTTGAGCCCGATCGCCTCGAAGACCTGGGCGCCGTGATAGCTCTGGATCGACGAGATTCCCATCTTCGAGATGACCTTGACGATGCCCTTGTTGACGGCCTTCACGTAGCGCTGCTCGGCCAGGCCGGCGGGGCCCTGGATCATCCCCAGCCGGACCTGGTCGTGGATGGTCTCGAAGGCGAGGTAGGGGTTGACGGCGCTCGCGCCGTACCCGATCAGCAGCGCGAAGTGATGCACCTCGCGGGGCTCGCCGGACTCCAGCACGAGGCCCACGCGCGTCCGGGTCCCGGTGCGCAGCAGGTGGTGGTGGACGGCCGCGACCGCGAGCAGCGCCGGGATCGGGACGTCCTCCTCCCCGTGTCCGCGGTCCGACAGGACCATCAGGTTGTACCCCTCGGCGACCGCCTCCGACGCGCGATTGCGCACCGCCTCGATCGCACGCCGCATCCCGGCGCCGTTCTCCGCGACCCGGAAGAGGATCGGAAGCGTGATGGCGCGGAACCCGTGGGATCCGTTGGCCCCGTCGAGGTGCCGGATCTTCTCGAGCTCCTCGTTGCGCAGGACGGGGGTCGGCAGGGCGAGCTGGTGCGCGGCGGCAGGTCCCGGCTCGAGCAGGTTGTCCTCCGGCCCGATCGACGTCTCGACCGCCATCACGATCTCCTCGCGGATCGCGTCGACCGGGGGATTGGTGACCTGGGCAAAGAGCTGCTTGAAGTACCCGTAGAGGAGCTGCGGCCGGTCCGAGAGGACGGCCAGGGGCGTGTCGTTGCCCATCGATCCGACCGGCTCGGCGCCCTCGGCCGCCATCGCGTTCACCAGCAGCCGGACGTCCTCGGCCGTGTACCCGAATGTCTCCTGGCGGCGCAGCACGGTCTCGTGGTCGGGCTCGATCACGCGCGGCGGGGGCGGGAGGTCCGGAAGCTTCACCAGCCACTCCCGGCACCAGGCGCCGTACGGGCGCTCCGACGCGACCGAGTGCTTGAGTTCGTCATCGGAGACGATGCGCCCCTCCCCGGTGTCCACCAGGAACATGCGCCCCGGCTGGAGGCGGCCCTTCGCCACGACCTGCCCGGGCGGGATGTCGAGGACGCCCGCCTCGGACGCCATGACCACCCGGCCGTCGGCCGTGACGTAGTAGCGGGCGGGCCGCAGGCCGTTCCGGTCGAGCGTGGCGCCCACGCGCACCCCGTCGGTGAACGCGATGGAGGCGGGACCGTCCCAGGGCTCCACCAGGCACGCGTGGTATTCGTAGAACGCGCGCTTCTCCGCGGGCATCGACGCGTGCCGGCTCCATGGCTCAGGCACCAGCATCATCATCGCGTGCGGGATCGACCGCCCGGAGAGGTACAGCAGCTCCAGGACGTTGTCGAGCATCGCCGAATCGGACCCGTCCGTGTCGATCGCCGGGAGGACCTTGCGCAGGTCGTCGCCGAACAGCGACGAGCGGAACATCGACTCCCGGGCACGGAACCAGTTGACGTTGCCGCGCAGCGTGTTGATCTCGCCGTTATGGGAGATGTAGCGGTACGGGTGGGCCCGGCTCCACGACGGGAACGTGTTGGTCGAGAAGCGCGAATGGACCATCGCGATGGCGCTCTCGAACACAGGGTCGTCGAGGTCCGGGTAGAAGTGGAGGAGCTGGGAGGCGTTGAGCATCCCCTTGTAGACGATGGTCCGGGCGCTGAGTGACGGCACGTAGAAGTCCGCACGGCCGGGGGTCGCGGAACGCGAGACGGCCTTCTCGACGAGCCGGCGCACGACGAACAGCCGGCGCTCGAACGCGAGATCGTCGTCGGCCGGGGCGGGACGGGCGACGAAGACCTGGCGAATGACCGGCTGGCTGGTCCGGGCGCTCTCCCCGAGGAGGCCGTTGGACGTGGGGACGTCGCGCCAGCCCAGGATCTCGACACCCTCGCCGGCGGCCGTCTGCTCGACGATGCGCTCGCAGGCGTCGCGGCTGGCCGGGTCGCGCGGAAGGAAGAGCATGCCCACCCCGTACGCGCCGTCTTCCGGCAGCGAAATGCCGGCCTCGGCCGCGGCCCGCCGCAGGAATGGGCGGGGTAGCTGCACGGTGATGCCGGCACCGTCGCCGGTGTTCTTCTCCGAGCCGGACGCGCCGCGGTGCTCCAGGTTCACCAGCACGGTAAGGGCGTCGCGCACGATCCCGTGCGAGGCTCGGCCCCGGATGTCGCACACGAACCCGAAGCCGCATGCGTCGTGTTCGAAGCTTGGGTCGTAGAGGGATGGCTCGCGCATGGACGCTCTCCGCGAATCGGGCTTGCGTGGACCATAGCGGGAGGATGGGGGACGGGTCAGTGGCGACCGGGTCACGACTCGGTTGCGGGAGGGGCCGTGGCAGGTGCCATTTGGGCACGACCGGCAGCGTCCGCCGGGGCGCTGTCCGCCCGCCCGCCGTGGAATCCGTCGCCCGCCCGCGTGGAATCCCTCGCCCGCCCGCGTGGAATCCGTCGTCCACCCGCAAGAGAACCCGCGCGAGCCTCGCCGACGCGGCGGGTCAGGGACCAGACACGACTGCCGCTCGCACAGTCGATACGCCCCATGGCCTCTCTCTCGTGGGGCTCGCTGCCCTCGCCGGGCTCCTGGCACTCGCCGGGCTCGTGGACTTCGCCGGGCTCCTGGCATTCGCCGGACTCGTGGACCTCGCGGCACAGCAGGCCCCGCGCATTCGCGGGGCTCCTGGCACCCGCCGCACAGGTGGCACTCGCGGGGCTCCTGGCACTCGCCGGACTCGTGGACCTCGCGGCACAGCAGGCCCGGCGCGCGCAAGCTTCCACGATCGATGAACGCGCAGCGCCGCTGGCGATGGTTCCGGCAGCCGCGGTGCGACCGACGACCGGTTGGTGCCGCGGCCCCGCGTGTCGAGCGGGTGCTGCCGCGCTCTGAACGCGGCTGAGCCGGGCTGAGCGTGGGTTCGGGGCGAACGTGGCGGCCCACTGGGCAGCGTACCGCCGTCTCAGGGGCTGATCTGTTCACTGATCGTGAAGAGCGGTTCGGCCGACCGCGCGCCGCGCCTCCTCACGGCCGACCGCGCGCCGCCCCTCCTCACGGCCGACCGCGCGCTGCCCCTCCTCACGGCCGACCGCGCGCCGCGCCTCCTCACGGCCCCTCCTCACGGCCGACCGCGCGCCGCCCCTCCTCACGGCCCCTCCTCACGGCGCCTCCTCGTGGCCCCGTCGCCGGCGCGTCTTGCCGGCCCGCGGCCGTGGCGCCCTGTCGCCCGTCCACCTGCGTGCCGCTTCGCAGCATCCGCCACGGGACTCAGGGGGAGCGCACGGCTCGCGTGGTACCGTTGCCTGCCGGACCGCTGCTGCGGTGACCGCGCCACGCGTCGCCTCGCCACTGCCGGCCGACCCGCTGCTCCCTGCACCCCAGCGGCCCCAGCGGACCCAGCAGCCCCTGCGACGGCACGAGTCGCTCTCTATGAAGTCGTGGAGACGCAGCGGGCCCCAGAGTCCCGGCGACGAAGCCGGCACGAAACCAACCCGCGTCATGCAGGGTGGCCCTGCGCGCCACACAGGGCACCCTGCAGCAACTGCACGGAGGCGAGATGGCGGCACAATTCTCGCCGCGGATGGACAGAGCACAAAGAACCGACCAGCCGGGCGCCGGCCGCCCAGCTCACAGCAACCCGCCGGACGGGACGCCTGCGAGCCAGGCCCCCCTCTACAAGGGCGCGCCCCTCGACGCAGAGCGCGGTCCGGGCCTCGGCTGCTTCTGGAGCCAGGTGGTCGTGCTGGTCATCCTCGTCGTCCTCACGCCGATCGGGGTCATGAAGGCGTGGCCGACCTGGCTCACCACCGTCATGCTCTTCGCCACGCTCGTGCTGCTGCTGCTCGCCGGGCAGACCGTGATCTTCCTGCTGCGCCTGGTCGCGGCCGACCGCCGGACGAGGCGCCGTCCGCTCCGGGGCACGACGCCGACCGCCGGCGAGCTGGAGGACGCGACGGTGGAGCCCGACGCGACGGTGGAGCCCGACGCGATGCACGGCGACACCGAGTCAGGGGGCCACGGCGTGCGACAATGAGCGCGTCACCGAGCGTCCACTGATCGTGGGTTGATCCCGGAGAGATCGCGTGCCCGTCCTTGCCACCTTCTTCTCGGTTCGTCGCGGCCGCGACGCCTTCTTCAAGTTCTTCATGCGGACCATGTTTCCCCGCCAGGTCCGCGACTACGAGAAGAAGTTCAACATCCGGTTCCTCGGCTGGTACAACATTGCCCACGGCTGGGATTTCGACAACCTGATCATGTTCCAGCTCCCCGACTACGCCGCGCTCGACAAGCTCGAGGCGGACGAGGCGACCCGCAAGATCGGCCACCGCGCCGGGGAGTGGATCTTCCAGCGCCACCATTCCATGCTCCTCCGGGAGCGCATGGGCCCCGACCTCGAGTACCACCCGTAAGGAGCGCACGATGGACCTGAGCCGCAACCAGGCGCTCGGCGAGATCGCCGCCGACGCCGCCCTCGAGCGCCGCGACTT
>JAJYJR010000122.1 GCA_021789355.1 Chloroflexota bacterium
GGGTGGCTACGTGGTGGCGGTCGACGCGGTCGGGGCGGGCGTGGGCGAGGTGGTCCTGTACGCCACCGGCAGCTCGGCGCGGCAGACCGAGGTGACCCGCGACCGGCCGTGCGACGCGGTGATCATGGCCATCGTCGACACCTGGGAGGTCGGCGGGCGGGAGGTCTTCCACAAGTGAGCCTCGACGGGCTCAGCGAACCCGAGATCCAGGCGATCATCGAGCGCGTGCGGCGCCGGATGTCGGAGGCGGGCGATGCGCGCCCGGGCGCCGCGATGGCCGCCGCGGCCGAGGTCGCCCGGCAGGCTGAGCTCGGCGACGGCATCCACGCTTCGGTCGACGATGCCGTGGCCGCCGCCGGCCGGGCCTTCCGCGCGTACCGCTCGATGGGGCTCGACCGGCGCTACGCGATCATCGAGTCGGTGCGCCGCGCGATGCTCGAGGCCGGGGAGCGCCTGGCGCTCCTGGCCCACCAGGAGACGAAGATCGGCCGGGTCGAGGACAAGATCGTCAAGAACCGCGTGGTGACCACCAAGGCGCCCGGCCCCGAGGACCTGGAGGTCGAGGCGGTGACCGGCGACCAGGGGATGATGGTCACCGAGTTCGCCCCGTTCGGCGTGGTGGCGGCCATCACCCCGGTCACCAACCCCACCTCGACCGTCATCAACAACACCATCAGCATCGTGTCGGCGGGCAACGCCGTCGTCTTCAACGTCCATCCCAGCGCGAAGCGCTGCTCGGCCGAGACCGTGCGGCTGATCAACCGCGCGATCGTCGCGGCGGGCGGGCCGGCCGACCTGGTCACCGCGGTCGCCGAGCCCACCATCGAGAGCGCGCGGGCCCTGATGAACCACCCCGACGTCGGGCTTCTGCTCGTCACCGGCGGCCCCGGCGTGGTCCGCGAGGCGTTGAAGACCGACAAGCGCGCGGTGGCCGCCGGCCCCGGCAACCCGCCGGCCGTCGTGGACCAGACCGCGGACGTCGAGCGGGCGGGCCGCGACATCGTGCGCGGCGCGTCCTTCGACAACAACCTGGTCTGCACGGACGAGAAGGTGGTCATCGTCGTCGACTCGGTCGCCGACCGGCTCGTGCGGGCCATGACCCAGGCCGGCGCCTACCTGCTCAAGGAGCACGAGCTGCGGCGCCTGGAACGGGTGATCTTCACCGAGCTCGGCGCGCCGGGGAAGCACGGCGTCATCAACCCGCGCTGGATCGGGCAGGACGCGGCGAAGATCCTCGCCGAGATCGGCGTGCAGGTGGACCGTGAGGTCCGCCTGGCCATCGCCGAGGTGTCCCGGGATCACAGCCTGGTCTGGACCGAGCAGATGCTGCCGGTCCTGCCGATCGTGCGGGTCGGCACGGTCGACCAGGCCATCGAGCTCGCGGTGCGGGCCGAGCACGGCTTCCGCCACACCGCGTCGATCCATTCCACCAACGTCGAGACGATCACCCGCATGGCGCGGGCGATGAACTGCAGCATCTTCGTGGCCAACGGGCCGAACTTCGCGGGGCTCGGGGAGGGCGGCCAGGGGTTCGCCTCGTTCTCCATCGCCACGCCGACCGGCGACGGCCTCACGCGGCCGCGCACGTTCTCGCGCGAACGCCGCATCACCGTCGTCGGCTCGCTGCGGATCGTGTGAGGTGAACCGCACCATGGGCCGGGACGATCCTGGGGGCCGGGACGTGCCGTCGATCCCGGCGCCCGCGCTCGGCCTGCTGGAGTTCGACTCGATCGCCGTCGGGATCGCGGCCGGCGACGCCATGGCCAAGCGCGCGCCGATCGAGGTGCTCCATGCCGGGACCGTTCACCCGGGCCGCTACCTCGTGCTGGTGGGCGGCGCGGTCGCCGACGTGGAGGAGGCGCTGGACGCGGGCCGTGCGGCCGGGGCGGGCTCGCTGCTCGACCTGGTCTTCCTGCCGCACGTCCACCCGGATGTCTCGGCCGCCATCGCGGGGGTGCGCCGGCAGGGGACCGGCGAGGCGCTCGGCGTGATCGAGACCCCCACCGTCGCGTCGATCATCGACGCCGCCGATGCGGGGGTGAAGGGCGCCCGGGTCCGGCTGCTCGAGCTGCGGCTCGCCGACGGCCTGGGTGGCAAGGGCTACCTGCTCTTCGACGGGCCGGTGGCGGAGGTGGAGGCCGCGGTGGAACTCGGGACGGCGCGGATCGCGGCGAAGGCCGGGACGGCCCACCGCGTGATCGCGCAGCTGCACGCCGAGATGCGCACGAACCTCGAGGCAGACGCGCGCTTCCGCGAGCGGGTGCGCGGCGGGGCCCGGCCGGAGGCGGAGCCGGGCGGCGGGCCCCAGGGCGCGGAGCCGGCAGCCTCGCGCGAGACGCCGTCCGAGGGGCAGGGAGCCTGACCCGCGATGCAGCTCGCCCGGGTCATCGGCACCGTCGTCGCGACCGTCAAGGCGCCCGGCCTCGAGGGGGTCAAGCTGCTGATCGTCCAGCCCCTGGACAAGCAGCGGCAGCCGGCCGGCAGCCCGCTGGTGGCGGCGGACGCGGTGCACATGGCGGGGCCCGGGGAGCTCGTCTACTTCGTGGCGGCCCGCGAGGCCGCGCAGGCGCTGCCGGAGACGTTCGTGCCGGTCGACCACGCGATCGTCGGGATCGTGGACGCCGTCGAGCCGGTGGGCTTCCGGGGCCGTGGCGGCCGGCCGTGATGCCCGGCCGCGGGGGTCCGCCGTGAACACCGGCCGGAAGGGCACGCCGTGAAGATCGGGCGCGTCGCGCAGACCGTCGTCTCGACCATCCAGTCGCCCGCCTTCGACGGGAGGCGGCTGCTGCTCTGCGATCTGCTCGAGCCCGACGGCGCACCGGCGGGCGGCTACCTGATCGCGGTCGACGCGGTGGGGGCCGGGGCGGGCGAGACCGTGCTGCTGCTCGACGAGGGGAACTCGGCCCGCCAGATCATCGGCCTGTCGCCCGCGCCGGTCCGCACCCTGGTGGTGGGCGTCATCGACGCGGTGGAGCTGGGCTGACACGAGCGGCCGGCACCTGGACCGGAGGGAGGCCGGGACCGGGCCACCGGGGAGGGAACGCGATGTCGCCCAGTCGAGCGCGTGCCCACGCGCTCATCCTGTTTTCGCTTGTCGTGCTGCTCGGTGGCCAGGCCGCACCCGCGGCCGCCGAGAGCCCGACACCTGCGCCTGCCGGGAGCCCGGCTGCCGCGCCACCACCCCTGGACCCTGCGCCTGCCGGGAGCCCGGCTGCCGCGCCACCCAGCCCGACACCAGCGCCCACCGCGCTACCCGGCGCCTCACCCGGCGCCGCGCCGCTCGCCGCGCCACTGGCGGCCGGGACGGCGATCGTCCTCCCCCAGGCTGGCTCCGTCACCGCCACCGTCGTCGGCGCCAGCGCGGCCTACACCTCCGACTTCGGGCTCGACCAGCCGACCCACGTGCTCCTCCTCGCGAACGCCACGGGCCAGGTCGGCACTACCGTCCCGGTGGGCACCTTCGCCGCCGGCACAAGCCTGGTCTTCTACATCTACGTGGAAAACACCGCAACCACGTACCTCTCGACCTCCGACCACGCGCAGGTCACGGCCAGCTCCGCCACGAGCTGGACGATCGGCTGGGAGGATGGCACCGACTTCGACTACAACGACCTGGTCACCCAGATCACGCTCACGCCGTCCGGCCCGGCGGCCCCAGGTGCGGCCGAGAGCTTCGGCACTGGCTCTGGCGCCTTCGGGCCCAGCTGGGTGGCCCGCCACGCCGAACCGGTGAACACCGCCAGCGGCAACTACGACACCCAGGTCACCGACCTCTCCATGCCCGGGCGCGGGATCAGCCTCGCCTTCACCCGCACCTACAACTCGCTCGACCCGACGGTGGGTCCCCTCGGCCCGGGCTGGAGCTTCAGCTATGGCGCCCACCTCGCCTTCGACGCCGCGGGCAACGCGACCTTCTTCGCCGACGACGGCGCGCAGTACGTCTTCGCCGCGAACGGCTCGGGCGGCTTCGTCACCCCGCCCGGCTCGACCGCCCGCCTCGCGCCGGAGACCGGGGGCTACGTGCTCACCCGCCAGGACCAGCTCGCCTACCACTTCTCGCCTGGCGGCGCCCTGCTCTCCGAGGCCGACCGCAACGGCAACACGATCACCCTGGCCCACGACACGAGCGGCCAGCTCACCACCATCACCGACACGGTGGGCCGGGTGGTGACCCTCGCCTGGACCAACGGCCGGCTGACCGGCCTCAGCGACCCAATCGGGCGCACGGTCGCCTACGGCTACACCAGCGCCCGGCAGCTGGCCAGCGTGACCGACGTGCGCGGTGGCACCACCAGCTACACCTACGACGCCGCCGGTCGCCTGGCCACCATCACCGACCAGAACGGCCACCCGCTCGTCACGAACACGTACGATCCGACGACGGGGCGCGTGGTTACGCAGCAGGACGCGCTCGGTGACACGACGAGCTTCGCCTGGAACGCCGCGACCACCACCTCCACCATGACCGACGCCCGCGGCGGCGTGTGGACCGACATGTACGCCAACGGCCTGCTCACGAGCAGCAGCGACCCCCTGGGCGATACCACCAGCTACACCTACGACCCAGGGCTCAACACGACCTCGGTGACCGATCCCGACGGCCACACGACCACCATGACCTACGATGCCTCGGGCAACCTCCTGACCCGCACTGCGCCGGCCCCCCTCTCGTACGTGGAGACCTTCACCTACGACGCCGCCAACGATCTCCTCTCCCACACGGACGGGCGAGGCAACACCACGAGCTATGCATACGACGCGGCGGGCAACCTGACCACGACGACCTACCCCGACGGCGGCACGTCGTCGGCCACCTACGACCCGCACGGCCAGCTCCTCTCCAGCACCGACCAGCGCGGCAACACCACCACCTACGGCTACGACGCGAGCGGTGACCTCGCTTCCATCACCTCGCCGCTGGGTGAGCGCACCACCATGACCTATGACCCGGTCGGGCGCCTGCTCACGCGGGTGGATCCGCGGGGCAACGTGGCGGGCGGCAATCCCGCCCAGTACACCACGACGATCGCCTACGACGCGGCCAACGACCTCGTCGCCACCACCGATCCGCTGGGCCACGTGACCAGCACCACATTCGATCCGGCCGGCAACCGCACCAGCGTGACCGACCCGAACGGCCACGCCACCAGCTACGCCTACGACGCGGCCAATCACCTGGTGTCGGTGACCGACGCGCTCCACGACGTGACGCGCTACACCTACGACGCCACCAACGACCTGGCGAGCCGCACCGACGCCAACGGCCACCTCACCACCTACGCGTACGATCTGGCCGATCGCCTGACCACGACGACCGATCCCGACGGGCACACCTGGACCGTCGCCTACGATGCGGCCGGCAACCAGACCGCGATGACCGATGCCAACGGCAACGCGACCACCTACGCCTACGATGCCCTGAACCGCCTGACCGGGGTCACGTACGCGAACGGCTCGACGGCGCCGGTGACCTACGCCTACGACGCGGACGGCAACCGCACCTCGATGACCGATGGCGCCGGCACCGAGACCTTCACCTACGACACGCTGAACCGCCTGACCGCGGACACCCGCGGCGCCAACGTCTTCACCTACACCTACGACCCCGCCGGCAACCTCCTCTCCCGCACCTATCCCGATGGCACCCTCACCGCCTACACCTACGACGCCGACGGGCGCCTGGCCAGCGCCACGTCGGGCGGCACCACCAGCACCTACGCGTACGACCCCGCTGGGAACCCACTGTCGGTCGCCACGCCCGACGGCTTCACCACCGCCGACACCTACGACGCCGCCGGTCGGCTGACCGGCGTCGCCACCACGAGCAGTGCCGGGCTCCTCTCGAGCTTCGCCTACACGCTCGACCCCGCGGGCAACCGCACCGCGATGGTCACCTCGCGGGACACCATGGTCTACACGTACGACGCCGCGGATCGCCTGACCGGGGTGTGCTACTCGAACTGCGGCACTGCTGCCCCGGCGGCGGTGACGCTGCTGCCCGCGGTTCTCCCCGACCGCCCCCCGGAGGACAACCCGCCGCCGCCCGGCGACACCTTCACCACCTGGACCTACGACGCGGTGGGCAACCGCCTGACCCAGACGAACTACCTCGGGACGACAGCGTACGCGTACGACCCGGCCGACCGGCTGACCAGCGTCACGCCGCCCGGCTCGAGCCCGGTCGGCTATACGTACGATGCGAACGGCAACCAGCGCTCGGCCGGCGCCTCCACCTACGCCTATAACCTGGCCAACGCACTTGTCTCGGCCAGCGTCGGCACCACCACCCAGACGTACTCGTACGCAGGCGACGGGATCCGCCTCAGCGCCGCCACGGGGAGCCAGGCCGCGAAGACCACGCAGTACGTGGTGGACCGCGCGTTCGCCCTGCCGACCGTGGTCGCCGAGCGCGACGGGGGCGGCAAGCTCATCCGCCGCTACAGCTACGGCCTCGCGCTCCTCAGCCAGAGCACCCCCAACAAGGGCCCCTACTGGTACCACGCCGACGGCCTGGGCTCGGTGAGCGACATCACGTCGTCTTCCGGCACGCCCCTCTGGTGGGCCGAGTACCAGCCCTACGGCCTGCTGCGCGAGTCGGGCGCCACCTCCCAGGCGCCCCTCAACCCCTTCCTCTTCACCGGGCAGTACCAGGACGTCCCCACCGGCCTCTACTACCTGCGGGCCCGCCAGTATGACCCGACCACCGGGCGCTTCCTGGCGGTGGATCCGGTGGCGCAGCCGACGACGCTCCCGGCTCTGGGGACCTACACATATGCGGCGCAGAACCCCGTGCTCCACACGGATCCGAGTGGCAAGGACAACCCGCTCTGCATCGCTCTTGCCATCGCCTTGGTCGAGGGAGGGCCGGTGGACCTGGCGGTCCTCGGTGTCTGCCTGGGGGCCAGTGCGCTTGTCGGGTATGGCGCAGTCCAGCTGCAGCAGGTGCTCCAGCGCCAGTTGAGCAATGTTGAATGGCCCCTGAAGCCAAACGGCACGCTCGAGGAACCCCCATTCACCAATACGGCACCGCGCCCTGCTCCTCCTGGCTTCCCCTTCTATTGGAAGTGCACGCCAGTGGTGAGGCTCATGATCTGCGTCACCATGGCTGGCACGTTGGTCATATACAACAGCGTTTCCAGTGCGCCCAAGCCTGAGCCTGGCCCGCCTCCCCCCGCACCGCCCACTCCCGTCCCAGCACCCCCAGTTGGTTCTAACCGCAAGTGATCCTCGTCGACATCGGAGCTATTGCCCTTGGATGGGCTTACGTTCTGTGGACTCAGGCGCTACGAACCAGGCGTGCAGTCATGTTCCTCGCGGTGCTGAGTGCGGTGGTACTCGGGGCGAATCTCGCGCCAGAACCGATCGTGAGGGGTGGCATCGTGGGACTGGCCGCAGCCGCGTACGTGGTTGGGATCTCGCGATATGCATACATTCTGGTGGGACTCACTCGCGCGGAAGCCGCCTATGAGGCGAACCTCCGCTCGTCGTACGAAGCTGTGCGGCGCGCGCACGCGCAGTGGGCGCACGCCGATCGTCGCGAGCCAGCCAACGTGGCACGCGCGCTGGTCCGCGACGCATGCGAGTCGGGCATCCGGCACGTAAGCGAGCTGGAGCCACCCAATCAGCGATGGGCGGAGGTGGCTGCCGCGCTGACCCGATACCTCGGCGCAATGCGGGCGAGAGCCATCGGCGACAGGGCGGGACCGGCCGGCACAGAACCTGTGGGCGACGAGCAGCTCGAGGCCATGGGTCGCGAGTTGGCGGAAGCGTGGGGGCGGGCTCTCGGCGCCTCTGGCCCGCCAGCTCGACCTCGGGTCACTCCGCCGCCGTGAAGAGACCCTCCGCCCGGGCTGACGAGCATGTGGACCCAGGGCCTCAGCGTACAGGATGCCGTGGGCGCGACGGCGTGATCGTCGCCGGCTCCAGCTTCACCTACGACCTGGCCAATGAGCTCGTGCTGACCATGTCCCAGGCCAGGCTGTTCGCGCCGCGTAGCCTCGTCAGCCTGCTCGGCGGCGGCGTCAACGCCCGCGCCTTCCAGCAGGCCAGCTTGCTCGCGGCGCTGCTGGCGGCAGGCGGGGGCGCGTACCCATGGCCCTTCCAGGGCCAGCAACCGCCGCCGGGCCCCCCGGTCCAGGTGGTGCCCGCAGGGCCAGCGCCACTTGGGACGTCCGGCAAGTGAGGTCCGTCATGCCATGAACGCCGGCACCTCGCCCGGCCCAGGCGCCCGGGTCGTGTCGCGCCTGCGGCGGGACCAGCTGGCCTCGGGCGGGGCACTGTTCCTGGGTTTCGCTTTCCTCGGGGTCCTAGCGGGGATTGGGGGGCCCGCGCCTATGCAATGGGAGCTCGTGCTCCCGGTCGGGCTCTTCGGGATCTCCTTCCTCGTGCTCGGGGTGCGCAGCCGGTTGGTGGCCGACGAGGAGACGATCAGGGTGTGCTTCTTCGGGCTGCGCAGCTCGAGCGTCGCCTGGCGCGATGTGGTGGCGGCGACGTACTTCATGAGCCTCCCGAGTTCGAGCTTTGCGGTGACCCTGCGCACGCGCTCAGGACAGCGCCTGCTGGTGCACTGGTACTGGTGGCGCAAGGAGCGCGAGATCGCGCACCTGATGGCCACGCAGCTGCTGCGCTACGGGGCCGAGTTCGACGAGGTGACGGCGTCGATCGTCAGCCGCGAGTTGCATGTGCCGCCGCCCCTCGCCCTGCTCGCCCATGTGCCCTGGAAGCGCAGCGTCCCGGCGTACATGGCGGCGCACCCAGGCCAGGCTTCCGTACGCATCCTGGCGGGCCTGCTCGTAGCGATCCTCGTGCTTGCCGTGCTCGTCTTCTGGCGGCCCGGGTAGAGGTCGCCTCGATCGCGGACCGCGGCACCGATGCCAGTCTGTCCGCGCTCGACCGCCGCCATCAACGGGATGCGGCGGCGCGACGATCACCAGGTCACACGATGATGATCGGCGTTCTTTCTTCCCTTCCGCGCCCGTGCGGCGTCACCCGCGCGGGCCGCCCGACAGCGCGCGTGTTCGAGCAGCGAGATCCAGGACGAGGCCGTGCGTCGCGGGTGGGGCCAGGAAGGTGCGGCTCACCAGCATGCGACGGGCACCCACCACCCAGGAGATCTGCTCGGCGATGGGATCGCCGGTGCCATAGCGGACCTGCAGGCCGACGCCGCCGCCGGGCACCGCGAACGCCATGTTCGAGTAATCGCAGGCATAGGTGACCATTTGCCGGTCGAAGGCGGCCGCTCCTGACGCAGTGGCGAACTGCTCGACTTCGACGTCGATCTCCCGGCCCTCGGCGGTATTCCAACTGCGGGCATAGCCGGAGACGTACCGGTCGTCGATCAAGAGCTGGCGCGCATTCGGCTCATAGCGGCTGGCCGCGAGCGCGTCGAGGCTCAGGGTGCCCTGGCCGACGAGTGTGGCGGCCGTTCCTGGATCGGTCGGCAGAAGGCCCGCCAGCGTCGCTGGATCGGATGGCTGCTCGCCGCTCGCCGGGGTCGAGCTCAAGAGGGCGGTGGCCTGGATGCAGACGTCCGCCGACACACGGGGCAGGAACGTGGCCACGGCAACCTGGGGCAGGACGGCCACGACGACGGCCACCGCGACCAGGGTGCCGAGCAGTCGCCGGCGCAGGCCGAACACCCGGGCCGTCATCTCGTTGGCTGCCGTCCGCATGGCCTCCAGGGTCTCCTGGCTCGACCGGCGCACGCCCGCGCGTCGCTCGACTTCCTCAGCCGCATAACGCTGCCAGAGGTCAATGTAGCGCTCCGTGGTCGGCGTCCGGAGCGCGTTGAGCTTCCCGAGCTCCTCCCGCCAGGTGTCGATGTCGCCCACGGCGAAGTGCTCGTTGGCCTCCTGCACACATTGCCTGAGTTCGGTCAGATCGTTGCGGGACGGTCGGGGGCCGCCTGTGAGGCGCACAAGCCAGGAGCTCGTGAGCCACGCGAGGATCACCAGCATGCCGGCCGGCCAGATGGCGGCCCGGACAGGGGCAACCGCGGAGAGGGCCGTCAGCAAGGAGGGCGCGGCGATGCACGCGGCGACGAGCGCCAGCAGCGCCCGGCGAGCTCCGCCGACTCGCAGCGAAGGCCACACGCACGCGAGGCCGCACCAGGCGGTCAGGCCGACAAACGCGCCGTCGAGGGCGATGCTCAGCCACCCGCCCATCGTCACGGGCTGGGCGCCCCGAAGGTGGCGGCAGGCGAATCGGTCATCGTCGCGCGGACATGATCACCGCAGCGAACGCGGTCGTCCCCCGTCTCTCCATGCCCGGCAGGGTCGGGCGCGCGTCTGCGCAGGGCAAGGGCCAGAGGGACCGCCCGGCGTGCCTGACGGCCGGCGTGCGAGAGCACCGCCGTACAGGAGCTCTGTGGCTGTATGACCAGATTGGCCAGCTCAATCGGATGGTGGCTGATTACTCGGCCCACCGAGACAGCGCTGCCGGCGAACGCTCGCGGCAGCGTTTCGTCGAACGGGGACTCGCTTGGTCAGCCTCCCTTCGGAACCGCCATGCACCAACGAGCGACTGGCAGGCGCTTGCGGCCGCCTACGCCGATGGAACGGAGGAGATGGTGCGTGCAGTTGAGGGTGGCCACGACCGATACGCTGAGTTCGAGGAGACAGGTCGCCTACTGTTGGCGCGACGAGATGAGCTGCGGCGCAAGTACGCCCGATGACGACCGAGGGTACTGACGAGGCTGCGGAGGCGCCGGCACCGTCGTTGACGACGCCGAGTTCAAGTGAACCGTGCAGTTCACCGTCGACCGCGCGTTTTCCCTGCCCAGCGTGGCCGCCGAGCGCGACGGGAGCGGCAAGCTCCTCCGCCGCTACAGCTACGGCCTCGCGCTCCTGGGCCAGAGCACCGCCAACAAGGGCCCCTACTGGTATCACCAGGACGGGCTGGGCTCGGTGAGCGACATCACCTCGTCTGCAGGCACCCCGCTCTGGTGGGCCGAGTACCAGCCCTACGGCCTGCTGCGCGCCTCAGGCTCCACCTCCCAGCCGGTGGGTACCTCCGCCGCTACGGGGTGAAGACCGATGGCCTGCGCTGGCTGACATACGTCGGGCCGTCGAAGGCCGCCGCGCTGAACGTCGAGGCGGCCCGCCAGGCGCCGGGCGCCGAGTGCAGCCCCGTGGCCGGGGGTCTTCTGGTATGCGTCGATCCCTCGCCGGGCCGCGCGGTCCGTCGCGCCCTCGCTGCCCGTGCCGCTGCCGGTCCGCCGCCCGGAGGTCACTGGCGGCGCTCGCTCCGGCACGCTCCGTGTGCCGCGCACTCTGGGAGACAGGCCGCGATTACCAGGCCGCGACCGCGGCCAAGTCGGGGTGGGACGGACACGCGGCGCCTGGGGCGACCAGCTGGTCGCATCGCGTCAGCGACCCGTCGTGGGCCGCATACTCCGGGCAGCGCACGAGCCCGTCGCTCGCCTCCGTCCGTGACCGGCGCTGCTCGTGCGTCGGGAGCAGGGGGTCCAGCCACGCGTCGCTCCAGACGATCACGCGCCGGGCCACCTCGGCCGCGTCGTAGCTGCCGAGGCCCGCCAC